>JBFMGC010000005.1:0-46288 GCA_040752815.1 Candidatus Zixiibacteriota bacterium | reverse complement strand
CCCGCTCGTAACCTGACGTCACGTCAATGACGAAGAAGTCGTTGTCAGCCTGCCTGGCCGTAATCCACGTCTGCTCGGGCAACGGTGTTGCCGTCGCACGAGTGTCGTTCTCCTCATACTGGTCGTCACAACACCCACTGACATCGTCCCACCACAACTGGTAGGCATTACATTCATTGTCGTAATGGACCCTTATGTAATAAGTGCCAGGTCCCGGAACACAACAATCTATATACTCGTTGTCGTCAGTCGAGCCGGAAGAGCAGATCACCGTCCCGGAAGAATTCTGCAACTCGATGTCGATGTCTCCCTGCGCATGAGTGAAGCGACAATCTACCAACACCCGCTCGTAACCTGACGTCACGTCAATGACGAAGAAGTCGTTGTCAGCCTGCCTGGCCGTAATCCACGTCTGCTCGGGCAACGGTGTTGCCGTCGCACGAGTGTCGTTCTCCTCATACTGGTCGTCTTGGCAGATGTAGATACTAACTTGCATAGCGGGTGACCACCCGGAAAGTACGTTGTGCGTGGCACACCGCGCCTGGGCTTTGAGTGAGTATGTGCCTGGTTGTGGCCACCGATGACACTGCCGGGCGGGGCCCCATGAGCCAATGTTGCCGTCGCCCCAGTCAAATCGATAATCCAATGAATGGCCACAGCTACTAGTGCCAGATGCAGTATAGCACAAAGTGTCGTTTACCGACCCAGTGGCAGGGCCAGTCGGAACTGAAATAGTAACGGTCTCCGTGATATTTACTGATTTCGGATCGGACGGCGGCGACAGCACCGAAGGAACTACTTGGCATCGTGCCTCCGCACGTATAGTGTAGTTATCGAGGGTATTCCACGAGTGACAGGCCGTGGTAGAGGTAGACCACGGGGAGTAGGTGCCGTCACCCCAGTTAAAACGGTACTCGACGTTGTGACCGAGGCTACACACTGAGCCTCCGGCACTATAGCACAGGGGCTGCCCTGGACACCCACTGCTTGGGCCATTTGGGGTGTTTGGCTTGGTTACCGAGTGTGTGGGGGCTTCAATACAAAAATCCCTGCTCGGGTACCACCTGCCTGTGCTGAGATCCTTAATAGATATGAAATAGTCGCATCCAGAGGTAGGAGGACAAGTGTCCCCACACCAATAGAACGATCCGTCATTGGTGGTTGACGGCGTAAGCGTACACACTCTCCTGCCGCCAGATGATCTCTTGAAAAGCGCTATTTCCACGTTGGGTCCGCAATTACCACAAGAGTTCCATTTTATCGTGTCACACCAAGGTACGCGCCATGTAACTCCGAATCCGGGGTTTCTGATTGTTATGGAACAGAGCGGCGAAGCCGTGATGGTGAAAAACCTACCTCGGTACCATCTGCCTGTGCTAAGATCTTTTATTGAAATGAAGTAATCCGAACCGGTGCAGTATCCGAAATCATCTACGGTCCATGCGTGAATACCGTCGTTCTCCGTCGATGAGGAAATTGTTCCAACCCTCTTGCCGCCATTGGAAGTCTTAAAAAGCGCAATTTCTACTGATGGCCCGCAATTACCACAGTGGTCCCAGATAATGTTTTGCGTCCCACCCTCCGCCCACGTGACTCCCCAACCTGGATTTCGCACCGTAATGGAACAGACCGATGACGATACAATTGTAAAGTCAGATCCTCGGTACCACTTGCCACTGCTCAGTTCTTTTATCGCAATAAAGTAGTCATTGCTGCCGCAGTACCCAAAATCATCGACAAGCCATTGAAGCGACCCGTTGCTACAGGGAATGGATCCGGCAAACGTATGTATTCTTTTGCCACCCAGAGATCGTTTGAAGAGGGCTATCTCGATGTTTCCGCAGGTGCCATCGCAGGTCCATGAAATCGTTCTGGTTTGTCCTTCGTTCCAGACTGCCCCGGCCGCAGGACTAGTTATCACGATGTTGCAGACTGGAACGAGAGCAATCGGAAACGCCGCGTTCTGATACCACTTGCCGGTTGTGAGGTTGTGCACCGAGATGTAGTAGTCATCAGCGGCACCGCGGCCGAAGTCATTCACGTTCCACTGATAAGAGCCGTCGTTCGGCGTTGATGCGACAATCGTACCGATCCTGGTGCGGCCCACGGACTTTTTGAACAGTGCGATTTCTACCCTGCCCGTTGAATCGGCCGTGACCGGCCAACGTATGTCCTGAAGCTGGCCTTGCGTCCAGCTCACCTGTGCGGGGGCGCTCACAACTTGCGCAGCACTTGTGCGGGGGCCAAGCTGCGGCCCTGTTGGCTTGGATTCACGCTCGTCATCGCTGCATGTGAGAAGGGCAGCCACTCCAAGGCACAAAAGTCCCCAAATGATAATACTCCTGATTGTTCGCATCACTGCCTCCTGTTACTAACGGACAGTCAATTGAAACTTAGACTATTTGGTCGCGTTGCCGGATTAATGCCCCCCCCCCCCGGCGTTTGTCAAGCGATTTTTTTGGAGTTTTGTGCGCTTGTTTGGTGAGCCAAGCGGCCATAGCATCAACAATTCACTTGCCGGATGAATTGTCGCTTGTATATTTCATGTCCAGCCGGGCGATCGTGGCTCGGCGACATGCCGAAGTGGTGGAACTGGTAGACGCGCTGCGTTCAGGGCGCAGTTTCCGCAAGGGAGTGGGGGTTCAAATCCCCCCTTCGGCATTTGAAGTCTCGCGACGGCGTTGAGATTGGGACGGCTGTGAGATGTGGTAGGGCCCGGTTGTCATCTTCCGTCAACTGCTATCTTACGGCGGTCGCTATGACGGCGGCTGCCGCGATGGCCCCCGCGCCATCCGAGGCCGCGGTGCGCCCGCCCGCCGTGGCGGGGACTTTCTACCCGTCCGACTCGACCGAACTGGCCGATTTGGTCCGCAAGCACCTGGCCGCAGTTCCCAAGCCGGAGAAAATCGACGGCCAATTAATTGCGCTGATCGTTCCTCACGCCGGGCTGATCTATTCCGGCCCGATCGCCGCCCACGCCTACCAGCTGCTGGGGGAGGTACAACCCCAGAGTGTCATCCTGTGCGGGCCATCGCACAGGTACCCGTTCCGGGGCGTTTCAGTCTACGGGCCGGGAGTCCAGTGGCGCACGCCGCTTGGAACGGTGAAATGTGACGACCGTCTCTGCCGCCAGGCGATGGGCCACGATCCCCGGATAGCCGCGATTGTCGCCGCCCATCAGCAGGAGCACTGCCTCGAAGTTCAGTTGCCGTATCTCCAGACGGTGCTGTCGTCGTTCACAATCGTGCCGCTGCTGATGGGGCAGCCGGATCACGAAACAGTTGCGATGCTTGGCGACGTGCTCACATCGCTGGGGGCCAATGGCCGCACGGTCATAATAGCGGCCTCAGACTGGCAGCACTACCATTCGGCTAAAGAAGGCCGGCCGCTTGACTCGCTGGGGATCGAGTGCGTGCGGAGTCTCGATGCCGATCGTTTGGAACGTCTTCTCGGCACGGGCGGGGTAGAGGCTTGTGGAGGCGGCTCGGTGGCGGCGGTGATTCGGGCCTCGGTCGCGCTGGGAGCCAACCGCGTGAAGGTTTTGAAGTACGGCGACTCCGGCGATGTGTCCGGCGATAAGAGCAGTGTGGTCGGCTATCTCGCGGCGGCAATCTACAAGGTGACGGACGCCGTTAAGTCCGGTCGGGCGGCGCCGGTTGAGGAAGTGGCCTATCCGACTCGGGCTGATCGCGCTATGCTCTTGAAGATCGCCCGTGAATCGATTGCAGCTCATCTGGCGGGGCGGCCGTTGCCGCGATTCGACGTTTCCGACACGCTAAGATCCGACGGTGCCGCGTTCGTCACGCTCACCGAGTATGGCCAGTTGCGGGGATGTATCGGCTTCACTGAGGCGGTCATGCCGCTGTGGAAGACAGTTTCGGATTGCGCGGTCTCGGCGGCTATGAGCGACCCACGATTTTCACCGGTGACAGAGAACGAACTCGACCACCTGCACATAGAGATATCCGTGCTGACGCCGCTGCAGCGGGTGAAATCGCTTGACGAAATCAGAGTCGGCCGCGACGGTCTGATGATTTCGATGGCCGGTCGGCGCGGCCTGCTTTTGCCGCAGGTAGCGACCGAGTACGGCTGGACCCGCGACGAATTCCTGCAGCACACCTGCGAGAAAGCCGGTTTGCCGGGCGACGCTTATCGCTCGCCGAAGGCGCTGATTCAGAAATTCCAGGCGATTGTTTTCGGCGACGACGACACCGTCGGGACCGATTAGCGTCCGCCCAGTGCCCCACCGTTTGGGTGGGATGGATACCCCTCGCGTAAAAACGACCTCGGTGGCCCACTGTTTATGGTGGGATGGAGATGACCCTTGCATGAACGCCTCTCGGGCAGGGTTGCCCGACAGCTCGTGCGGAGTGATGCGCTCGACCCGCGTGCTGCCCTTCGTCGGCAGATGAGGACATCTGCCGGGCACGTTTTCCCATCCGCCGGCAGGTGCGGGACCCGCGCTTCTGCGCAGGACCCCGGCGCACCTGACTTCGCTATACCCGCGCGTCCTGGCTGATCCGGAACTTCGCCACCATCTGGCGCATCGCCTCGGCCTGACGGTTAAGTTCCTCAGCAGCGGCGGCGGACTGCTGTGCACCGGTTGCCGACTCGCGCGCTATTGACGACACGTTCTCGACATTCTTCGAGATCTGCTCCGCCGCCGTGGACTGCTCCTCGGACGCGGTCGCAATCTGCTGAATCATGTCTTGCACCTGCTGCGACATGGTGACAATCTCGTTCAGGCTGGTGCCGGCCTTGTCGGCCAGCTCGCGCCCGTTGTCAACCTCCTGAATGCCCGACTCCATCGAGTGAACCGCTTCCTCGGTCTCGGTTTGTATTCCCTTGATCATGTTGGTGATTTCACCGGTCGCCTTACCGGTGCGCTCAGCGAGCTTGCGCACCTCGTCGGCAACGACCGCAAAGCCACGCCCCTGTTCTCCGGCGCGGGCGGCTTCGATAGCGGCATTCAATGCCAGCAGATTGGTCTGATCGGCGATGTCATCGATCACCCCGATAATCTCGCCGATCTGGTCGGCCGACTTGGCCAGCTTACCGATAGACTGAGCCGACTCGCGCACTACGGTCGCGATCCGCTGCATGCCCTGGATGGTATCGCTGACGATTTGCCCTCCCGACGTGGCGGTATCCGCTGCGCGCCGCGCGCCGCCGCTGGCCTCGCTCGAGTTCTTGGAGGTCTGCACAATGGTCGCAGTCATCTCTTCGACCGCTCTCGAGACCTGCGCCATCTGGTCGGTCTGGTCCTTGGCGCCGCGGGACATCTGCTCCGATGACGACGCTACTTCGTTGGCGGCGGAGACCAGTTGGGTGGCGCCGTCGCCCATCTGGCGGATCATGCCGATCAAATTCTGGGTCATGGTCTTGAACGAGTTGCCCAGCACGTCGGCATCGGACTTAGGCTCGATAGTAATGGTCAAATCATTGGCGGCGATTCGTTCAGCGGCGCCCGAGAGTTCTTTCGTATGGTCGATCAATTTTCGGAATGAATCAGCGAGCGCGCCGATTTCGTCACGGGAGCGGAACTCCACGCGTCGTCTAATGTCTCCTTCCGAAAGGGCCTTCGCTAGATCGGAGATTTCGCCGACCGGCCTTGTAATCATTCGCGTGATTGCAAAGGCCGCCCAGAAGCCCACCAGGAGCGCAGCGAGCGACAGGATCACGGTTGTGATTGTAAGGGAATCAAGTACTTCGGCGGTGGCTGTGGCGGCCGTAGTAGATTGGTCGGCGTAGTACTTCATGAGTTCGCCGAGTATCGCCTGGACCTCCGTGACAGCCGCCCTGGTGTCTCTCTCGTATATTGACAGCGCCGACTCGCGGCCGGCGCGACTATCGAGAGCCTCGTTGATTCTGATCGCCGATTCATGGAGTCGCCGATGCGGTTCTTCTATTCGGTGCAGGATCTGACCCAGATCGTCATCCTGTTTAGCTGCCTTCTGTGTCTTCTCGGAATACAGCCACTGACCCAGGCCGCATCTAAGTGGGTCGGTTTGCACTCCCACCTCGGTGACGGAATCATCGAGAAAAACCGAAGACAGCTTGGCCATCCAGGTCAAGTGGTCGACTTCTTTCGCGATGGCAGACGCCCGGTTTTCGCCGGCTTCCTGGGCGACGCTTACCTTGCCACGGATCTCGGAATAGCCGAAGTAACTGTACGCTGCCAGAAGTGCAAGGAGTAACAGCACCGTACCGAAGCCAACGCCGAGTTTCCACCCAATTCTGAGATTCTTCAACATTTTGATTACCCCCTTCAAAGTGGTTTCTCTTCCGTTTGGTTCGATGCCCGAAGATTCGTCTCGATGCGGCTTTCGCTTGACGGAGTAATCTTGGCCAGAAAACGGATACGGACCATATCCGAAATGAAGGCGCTTGGGCGGTTGTTGTCCCAGGATCTTGCGCCGAATCGGGAAGATCAGGTTTTGAGCTTTAGGTGGGTGACGAGGTTGTGGCGCCTGTTTTTCAGACCAAGTTTGCGGCGAATCCTCTTTCTCTGCTGTTCTACCGTTCCTTCGGCCACCCCAAGGGCCTGGGCTATTTCCTTGGACCGCAGTCCCTGGCGAACCAGTGAGCAGATCTGGAGCTCGCGTGGAGAGAGCGCCGTCAAGCGAGAATCCAGACCGTCCACGGCACAGGGAATCGTGTCTTTAAGACCGGCCTCGATTGCCGCAAGCTGACCGCCCTTCGGTCCTGTTATCATGGCGGATGCTTGTCGCAAGAGGGGGAAAACCACGCGGTTGAGGTGCGAGGCGACCTTTTGTTCGACCCTTCGTCGCCCGGTGTCAACCTGGCTCGCCAACTGGCGCAGCACTGCTTCCATATTGGTCAACGCGCCCTGTTCGGCCTCGAGACGAGTTCGCAGGATCACGGTATTCAATGCGGCCAGTTGAAGCTCGGGTACCTCGGTAACTTCATTCACTACGCCCAGTATGGTGTCGTGGGGTCCTCTCAGGGCAGTGGCCGTCACCCAGTATGCCTTTAGCCCGCCCAACACACAACGTTTGTCGACTTCGCAGACCACGTGCGTGTCGCATGCCGGCACCCTATGTACCGGACAGCCTGAGCTGTGGCACTGGGGTCCCGGCCAGGCCTGATAGCACCTGAGCTGCATGAGGCGGGAGCGATCCATTTGGACCATTTGACACAGCGCACGGTTTGCGAAGAGGGGCCTGAATTCGGTGTTTACGGCCAGCACCCCGCATGACATCGACTCGAACAACTGACCCAAATCGGCCAGGTCGGTCGCCGATGTGTGTCGCTGTAGTTTCGGCATTCGTATGCGACCTACGTCGGTTAACCCCTGCTCACGATTGGCGTGAATATCCGCTACTGCCGTGCAAGTCGGCCAAGGCGGCCTGCAACGGCTCGCTGGCAAGTGCGGGGAGAAGTGTTGCGGTATCCTGCGAACGCTCGTGGGCCGCCCATATAGCTTAGTTCGTCTGTTTTGGTGCGGACTTTAGCTGGGGAGAAGAGAATTGTCGAAGACCATGCCGGCCCATCCCGCCGGCGGGTGGGGTGGCTATCACTTGTCGCGTAAAGGACAATGTTGGGTTTCGCGCTCAATTGGATAATGCGCGGAACCCAACATATAGCTCTCATCCTACGTTTACTACGGTAACGCCAATTCGCCCCTGGGTCCTACAGCGCATACGTCGGGCGGCGTTTCGTTCTCAAACTCGCGGAAGTTTTCGACAAACAACTGCGCCACCTCCTGCGCTTTGCGATCGTAAGCGTTCTGGTCGGCCCAGGTGGCGCGCGGGTTGAGAAGGTTCTTCGGCACGCCGGGGCAGGATGTCGGTATCTGCAAGCCGAACACCGGATCGCTCTCGTAACTGGCTCGGCCAAGGGTGCCGTCGAGTGCCGCGTTCAGGAGGGTACGGGTATGTTTGATTTCCATCCGCTTGCCGATCCCGCACGGACCGCCAGTCCAGCCCGTATTGACAAGCCAGCAGTTGACCTTGTGTCTGCGAATCTTTTCCGCCAGCAGCTCGGCGTAGCGCGACGGGTGCAGCACCATAAAAGGGGCGCCGAAACAGGCCGAGAACGTGGCGGTCGGTTCTTTCACGCCCGCCTCGGTGCCGGCCACCTTGGCGGTGTAGCCGGAAATGAAATGATACATTGCCTGCTCGGGAGTGAGCCTGGCGATAGGCGGAAACACGCCGAATGCATCGGCAGTCAACATGATGATGTTTCGGGGTTGCCCGGCCATCGACTCCCGCAGAGCATTAGGCACATGGCTGATCGGATAGGCGGCGCGGGTGTTTTCGGTCAATGAAATATCATCCAGGTCGACCCGTCGGGTGACGTTGTCGATCCCAATATTTTCGAGAATGGTCCCGAATCGCCTGGTGGTCGCGAAGATTTCCGGCTCGGATTCCTTCGAGAGCCGTACTACTTTGGCGTAGCAACCCCCCTCGAAGTTGAATATTCCGTCGGCGCTCCAGCCGTGCTCGTCATCACCGATCAGCCGGCGTTTCGGATCTGCCGATAACGTGGTTTTGCCGGTTCCGGAGAGGCCGAAGAACAGGGCGACATCGTCGTCACGACCTATGTTGGCGCTGCAGTGCATCGACAGGACATTCTCCTGAGGCAAGAGATAGTTCAGGACGGTGAAGATCGACTTCTTGATTTCTCCCGCATACGAAGTGCCGCCGATAAGGACCAATTTGCGCTTGAGGTTCAGTATGATGAAGGCTTCGGAATTGGTGCCGTCGAATTCGGGGATAGCCTGAAAATTCGGTACATGGAGCACGGTAAACTCCGGCACGTGGGCGGACAACTCATCGGGAGTGGCGCGGATAAACATCGTTCGCGCAAACAGATTATGCCAGGCGGTTTCGTTGATGATTCGGACAGGGAGGCGGTACTTCGGGTCGTACCCGGCGAAACAGTCTTGCACATAGAGTTGTCTTCCCTGAAGGTAGGCCTGCAGGCGACGGAAGAGCAGTTCGAATTTCTCCGAGGCGAACGGCTTATTGACCTTGCCCCACCATATTTGTTCCCGGCTGTTGTCTTCTTCGACGATAAACTTGTCTTTCGCGGCGCGCCCCGTGTGTACGCCGGTCCGGACCACCACCGGGCCAAGATGGGCGAGGAAACCCTCGCCGTTGCGGATTATCTCCTCGTAGAGCATGGGGGTGTTGTGATTCCAGTGCACCTTGCCGAGATTGGTCAGGCCGTGGTTTTCCAGCCCGAAACTGCTGATTATCCGTTGACTCATTTGAGACTCTCCTGTCACTTTCTACAGCGGATTTGTTACATTGGCCTGTCGGCCAATTCACTTACCTGTTAGCACTTATCGGCTTACCCGGGCAATACTTGGGGCCGCAATTCACGTCGCGCTATCGCCAAACATCAACCGACTCCCACGTCTGAACTCACAATTGAACTTGACAAGCGGTTCAAGGCTATGTTTGTTAGTAATAACTAATATGCCGACCGGCTCTTCAGTCTCGAGGTTGGGCTGCCAGAGCGCTGGTTGGGTGTATGAAGGAGACCGTAACATGAGATGTTTCAGTAAGTTCCGCCGGTTCGTGCGTTCGCTATCGAGGTTGGGACTGCTTGTTTCCGGCTTGGTCACTACTGGCTGGCTGTCGGTGCTCGGTAGCATTCCTGACGAGACCTGCGCCACTTGCCACGAGAAAGTGGCCGCGGAGTTTAAAGCTACCGCACATGGCAAGTATTTGAGCGATCGGCCGGCATTAGCCGACAAAATGTGCGAGGCCTGTCATGCCGATGGTGCTGCTCACGTCGAACAGTCAGATCCCAATCTGATAATCAATCCCGGACGCATGGATCAATTCGGGGGCAAGGAGCTCTGTTTGTCGTGTCACGACGACCCTCAATTCGACTCGTGGCCTTTCTCGCATCACAACTCTGCAGGAGTGAATTGTGCTTCATGCCACCAAGTCCATAGTCGGGGATACGACTCCAAGGTGACCGCCGGACCGGATATGTGCTACTCCTGCCACACTGATGTAAGAGCGGCAGCCGGCATGCCTTCCCATCACCCCATTGCTGAGGGCAGATTGACTTGCCAGGATTGCCACAATCCGCACGGCGGCTCAGTGGCTTTGACTCAGGGTGACAGCAATCGGGAGCTTTGCCTGAGTTGCCATGCCGATGTTGAGGGGCCGTTCGTGTATGAACATGCCCCGGTAACTGAAGACTGCATGATATGTCACAAGCCACATGGGACTGTTGCGGACAACCTGCTCAGAGCAACAGAGCCCACTTTGTGTCTTAACTGCCATGATATGCACTTCCACGCCACGATAGAAGGGGTCGATGGTGCTTTCAGTGTTCCTTTGGCGCCGGAGCGCGCAGGCGTCTCGACTCCCGACGCATGGAAAGCGGGATTGCTGACGAAGTGTACTCGATGTCATGCGTCGGTCCATGGTAGCGACTTACCGTCGCAGGCGACGTCAGATGGCGGCAATGGATTGACGAGATAGAGGAGAAGATGTCATGAAACAACAAATCTGGTTTATGCTCGGGCTGGCGTTGCTGTTGTCGATCCCCGTCAATGCACAGGAGACCCAGACCATCGACCGATACAGTATCTGGTTGGGTGGACGCTATACGGATTTCTCGGACTATCCTAAGAAGGTGGGAGAGTACCGTCTACCTGGCGACAGTGCTCGACCCGAGCTCGGATTGGCCTATGAGTCATTTTCACCCAACTCTATTCTGACCTTCGACGGTCGTTTCTTTGACGAAGAAAACATAGCGGGTAAACTGACCACCACAGTCGGTGACCGCTTTCGCGCGAGGTTTGGCTATCGCAGTCTGAGTCGACAGACTGGTCTGGATAGTTTGACCGAGGTTGAAGCCCGTGAGTGGCTATCCACCGCACCCGGCGGCAAGATTCTGACCCACGAACTTACGGATCTTGATGCCGACTACAGTTATCATCGGCGCGAGATTCTCTCGCGGCTTAGTGTGAAGCTGGCCGAGAAGCACAACATGAAGCTGATGGCCGCGCATCGAACCGTACTTAAAGATGGATCGAAACAGAGCATCACGACCAGTCATTGCTTCAGTTGCCACCTGACATCACAGGAAGCTCCAATCAAGGAGAAGACTCACGCCATCGAGATGGGAGTGCAGGGAGAGGTAAACCGGTTCAACCTGGGATACCTGTTCGGGTATCGCAAGTTCGAATCTGAGGCCATGCCCCCGCAAGTGCTCTTTGATGAGGCCAAACATCCCGTCAACGGGTCATCGGGTCCTGAATTCTCGTCGCGTTTGAACTATGATGACACCAGCCTGGCCGCCAATGTCAAACCACGAACTCAGAAGGTGACTCATAAACTTCGAGTTAAGCGGGAGATAGGTAAAGGTCAATTCGCTGGTAATCTTGCGTACTCGCAGGTAGAGAATACTCTAACTGAACTTCGGAGCAAGGCAGTAAGTGGCGCGGCCAACTATGCAGTGGTACTGGGACCTCGCACGCATCTTACAGTTAAAGCGTCTGTGGCAAACGTGAGCGCAGATGACCCCTACATCGACATGCCTCTCTATCGCGATGGGCGACCAGGACCTACTACCAACTTTGACTACACCAGATACTCCACGCTGGACCGGGCTACGATCAAGGCCTCAGCCGAGCTGCAGCGACGGCTCTCGCCTCGGCTGACTCTGGCGCTGCTCGGAGGCTGGGATCGCATCGATCGGAAGGACTACTTTGATATTGGCGACAATCTGGTTTCCAGCACGATCTACGGTCAGTTGAAACTGAATTATGCTCGTGGGCTTAAGTACAGTGCCGGATTCCGCTATCGGATGGAGAAGACGTCCGATCCGTTTGTATCTGGCCGAGGGGTTTTTGAAGCCAGAGGACGGGAGATCCTTCAGCGCACCCTCCCAGGGTTTGCTTTCCGTTTCTATTTCGAGCGTGAGCAGTTGCGTTATCAAGCGATCACGACAGAACCTACTGACTCTCACGAGGGGCAACTTACGGCGGCTTATCGCCCCTCAGGCAAAACCAGTCTCAATTTCGTTTTGAAGGGGGTCTATGACAAGAACGGTGACCTGGATTCACTCGATGTGAGACGCCAGAGCTTGTCCGGTAATGTCGCATTGAGCTATCTCCCCGAGACCCGCTGGTCATTCACAGGAGGTCTGAGCTACTCGCTTGACAATTCACGTGGGCCGGTAGCGGTCGCGTTGTTCGACGGTTGAGCAGGCCATCTCTTTACCGACACCGTGAGTGTCGGCTCAAATAGTGTGAGTTTGCCCAAGCACTTTGGCTCGACTTATGCCATGGTTGATTTCGAAAACAAGGTTGCCAGCTTGTATCTGAGCGTTTCCGGCAAAGCGACCTCTCGGCTCGGGGTGAATGGAAGTGTCACTTTCAGCCAGGCATCGGCCGAGTCAGATCCTGTCGTAATGCCGGATGTGACGGAACAGATTGAAGGTAATCTAACCCACCAGGACTTCACTTTTGGCAATCTGCATGAATACTCGAATCTAGATTACTCGCTTCTGCAGACGATTCTTGGCTTTGAGTATTTGATGGGCAGCGGCGTCACTTTCTCTCTTGATGGCGAATACGTGGATTTGGCCGACGATGCCGGCTATGTGTACGGGGTTGAATCGGGCAGCCTCTTTCTGATTCGAAGTGGCTTCCGGTTCGATTTCTGAACTCGTTACCACATGGAACTGTGTGTATCCCGGAAAGGGTCGCCATTGATGGCGACCCTTTCTTGCTGCGCTCAAGGTGCAGCAGAACAAACTGTCTACTGACCGGAACTAGTGCCTTCCCAATGAATAACTCCTAATCGTGGGCGGCAGGCCTCCCGAGGCTGTCCCATCCAAGTCCTTCTTCGATACACCGGCAGACGAGGACCCGCCGTCGGCGGGCCGCGCACGGACAAATGTCTATTGACCCGAAGCTGCCATTAGCATTGCACCAGAAGCGACTCGGAGCAGAAGCCCGGCCCGAGGGCGGAGACAAGACCGTAACCCGACCGCTGCGGCGTATTCTCCTGCAAAAAGCGGCTGATGACAAAGAGCACCGACACCGATGACATGTTGCCGTAGTCGCGAAGGATCGCGCGCGAGAGGGCAAAGAGGTCGCCGTTGACGCCGTAAGCTGATTCGTACGCCTGAACCACTTTCACGCCTCCGGGGTGGTACAAGAAGTAGTTGATGCTCGCGCGATCCAGATTGTGTTTGGCGAGGAAAGAATCCAGTTCGGCCGCGGCGTGCTGAGCGACGATATCGGGAATGCGACGGTCAAACACGACCTGCATACCGCGAGCCACGATGTTCCAGCCCATGACGCTCAAGGAATCGGGGTAAAAGCTACTTTTAGTGTCCAGTATAGTGAGTCCCTCAGAGTGAAGCTCATCGCCACAAACGAGAGTTGCGGCCGCTCCTTCGCCGAATAAGGCGCATGCTACCAGGTTGCTCTTGGAATAGTCGTCCCGGATAAATGTCAGACCGCATAGTTCGACCGCCACCAGCAGAACCCGGTGGTCCGGGTGTCCCAGCAGGTAGTGATACGCGTGGGCGAGGCCCGCCGCGCCGCCGGCGCAGCCGAGTCCCCAGATAGGGGTGCGGCGTATATCTCGGCGTAAGCCGAGGACATTGATTAGACGCGCATCGATCGACGGTGTCGCCAGACCAGTGGTGTTTACGTAGATGATGTAATCGATTTGAGCAGAGTCGGTGCCGGTTCGATTCAGAACTTGCTGGGCGGCCTCAGCCCCCAGGCGGGTGGCCGACTCGATATAAAGTTGATTCTTTTCGTCCAGCGAATGGTCGGTGGCGAACCACTCCACCGGCACCGAGAAATAGCGTGACTGGATTCCCGCGTTGTCAAACAAGGGCATAAGGCGATCGATATCGGAAAGGTGTTCGCCAAACAGGCGTGCGGCAAAGGTACGGGCCTGATCCTGAGACACCCGGTACGCCGGCACGGCAGTGGCGATAGCTGTTAGTTTTGGCATGGCACCTCTCCGGCGGAACACTCTAGTCTAGAGAACCACTGGAGAGAACATAATGTTCGCCGCGCATCGCCGGCCATTGGCCCGAACTCGGCACAAGCAAAGACAGGCCTCGCCAGAATGCGGCCTGCCTTAAACTGGAAGAAGCAGGTCTTTGCTGCAGAACTCTCAACTGCCCGAACACCGGACTACAGGCAGTCGGGCAAACCAAGCGACGACCCGGTGATGAACAGATAGTCAATCAGGACGGTGATATCGCCAATCGTGATATCATCGCAGGTTGCAGTCAGACCGCCGGACTGGTTGATATCCGCCTCGAGCAGGCAGCTAATAACCCCATCGCAGGTCCCTGTGATGAACTTGGCATCGATCATGACCGTCACATCGCCGATAGACGGTTCGTCCTCGCCGCTGTTGTTGGCGTCGCCCACCCTGACCCGGCAGCAGGTGCCCGTCTGATCGGATCCGTCGCAGTCTTGATCGATACCGTCGTTGGGGATCTCCGGCGCACCCGGGTATATGGTCGGGTTAGAGTCATCACAATCGGTATCAAAATCCGACTCGTTGCTGCCGGCGTCGCAGACGCCATCAGGTGAAATCACCGTCATGCCCGCCGCGCCGAATCCGTCGGAATCGGCATCGACAAAGCAAGTAACGGCGTCGGTACCATTGCAGTCCTGATCGATACCGTCATCTGGGACCTCGGTCGCGCCGGGGAAGACTGTCGGATTGTTGTCGTTACAATCGGTCGAGACCGACGACTCCAATTCGGCCAGATCGCAACTGCCGTCGGTGGCTATAATCATAGTCGGTGAACCAAATCCGTCCATGTCGGCGTCTACAAAACAAATGACGGCGTCGGTACCATTGCAGTCCTGGTCGATGCCGTCGCCGAAAATCTCCGGCGCACCGGGGTACACATTTGCCCGGGTGTCATCGCAGTCGCAGGCGGCTCCGTAGCCGTCCATATCGTTGTTTACCTGGGTCGGATTGGGCACGAACGGGCAGTTGTCGGATATATCGGCAACGCCGTCACCGTCGCCGTCGTTGGTCGCCGAAACCAGAATAGTGTCGAACATGAGTGTCGAGTGTACCGTGCAGGTGTAGGGGAAGGGACCCGGGCCGTCAGAGGGATTTATCACAATATCGAATGTGCCGGAAGACCTGTTACCGGAATCCCATATCTTTTGCGAGCCCTGATCGGACGTGGACGTATGTATCCCGGCCACGAAGGTCCACCGGATAGTGTCCCCCACGTTTGCCACCGTGTTCTCGGGCGTAAAGGCGAAGTTGACAACGCTGATGTTGCGTATAGTGGCCTGGGTCGCGGGTGGCATCGCCATGACTGCCGGCAACACCAGTGCCGTTACGATTCGTGTGCTCCTGGTCATGTGGAAATCTCCTGACTGTTCGCTGGGGACAGCGGCTTTCTGTCCTCGTTTCACCTTGTCCGAAACGCCATGCGTGAACCGATCCTAAGCGGATTAGAATCAGGCACACATTTGTATTGACAGGAGACCAGGGGGGCATGCGATGATTGATTCATCGCCCCAGGACGATGCTGCTGATCTCAGTCCACATTCAAGAACTATGTTGGGAGCCGCAAGGTTCCCAGCGCGGTGAAGATAATGCACTGCGCTAGTCAACCCGTTGAGTAAGCCGTCTTCCAGACAACCCGCTGTACGTCCCTCCCGCCATGACCACCGCCAGGCTACTGGGTGGTGGCCGTACCAACAGTGAACGCGACCGATTTGAGAGTGTTACCGTCGGCGTCCACCACCTTTACCTCCCAGTTACCGGTCCACTCGGGCAGTATATTCTTGCGGCTGTGTGTCCGCCAGGAACTGCTCCTTACTGGAAGTTCCACCACGGCCATCTCTTTGCCGTTGTACGACCAGATGTGTACGATCGTGGTCTCGCCGACCGCGCCGGTAATCCGGCTCCAGCAGCACAACGTGCCCACATCGGCGCCGAAAATAGTGCCGCCGCCCGACGGCATGCGGTCAACAACTGCCGTGCAGACCTCGGCCTCGGCGCTTAGCGACGGCGCGGTCGCGGGCATGGTTTGTGGTTGGTCCTGGGTGAGACCGGCAGCGCCGGCGCCCAGGCATAGCATCATGGCTGCGAACAGAGTTCTCATAGAACTAACCGTCCTTTCGAATCACGACGACCCATGGTTTCTCACTTGATGCGGTTCTATTGGCCACTCAAACTACCGCCGCGCAACCATAAAGGCAAGACCGAATTGACTCTTTTGTTGCGACCACAGACGCTGTCTTGGAGTTTGCCACGTCACTACCAAACCATGGCGCGAACCTCGATGAGGACAAAACGTGAAGTCAGAAACAGTCTGGCAGGATGGCCGAATTGGGACCGCTGATGAACAGATAGTCGATCAACACGGAGATATCCCCGATAGTTACATCTTCGCAACTCGGCGAGACTCCCCCGGATTGGTTGATATCGGCTTCGCTCAAACAAGCCAAAATGCCCGCGCAGCTCCCGGCTATGAACTTGGCGTCGATCATCACGCTCACGTCTCCGATGGTCGGCTCGTCCTCACCGCTGCCGTTGGCGTCGCCCACTCGTCCGGTGCAGCAGTCCTCGCACGCGTCCCCAACGCCATTCAAATTGACATCTTCCTGCCCGGGATTGGAGTGCGCCGGGCAGTTATCAAGCACGTCGGGTATGCCGTCGTCGTCCTGGTCTTCAGACAGACTATCATAGAACTTGACCGCGAACACATCCGCCCCCAGCGAATTGAGAACGCCCTGGTACGGGGTGAGCGTGGGAAAGTCATTGGACTCGGTGAACCCCGATAAGAAGACCGTTCCGGCGCGGTTGGTGGCTGCGCTGTAGCATACATCTACACCGGATCCGCCGAGGTAGCTACTATAAATCGAGCTACCATTGAGACCGGATAGTCGGGCAACGAAGGCGTCCGAGGCGCCTCCCCGAAAGTTGTTCTGGTAGGCATCCAGTGTTGTGAAGTCCGAGGACGCAGTCCGTCCGGCAGCAAAGACCGCCCCGAGGGCGTCGACACAGACTGCCAACCCATAATCGTCGCCGGAGCCGCCCAGGTAGGTACTGAAAATCAGGCTGTCGCCTCCGTACGCCAGGCGCGTGACGAATGCGTCGTAACCACCTGCGTTATTGTCCTGAAGAGCATCGCGGGTTGGAAAGGCTGTCGACCTGGTTCTTCCGACCACGTATGTTGCCCCGAGCTTATCGATAGCGATTGCCGAACCGTAGTCATCGTTCTCGCCGCCCAGGTAAGTGCTGAAGATAAGGCTGTCGCCGAGGGGGGCAAACTTGGACACAAAGGCATCTTGATAGTATCCCTGCAGCGAACCCTGGAATTCATTACTGATGGGGAACCAAGGTGACAGGGTTCGCCCGGTCACATAGGCGGATCCGGCGAGGTCGACCGCGATGGCGTTTCCGGCATCGGTAGAGATTCCGCCGAGGTAAGTGCTGAAATGCAGACGGGCGCCGCCCACTGTTAGCTTGGCGACAAAGGCATCATAATCGCCCTGATTTGACTCCTGGAACGGATCAAGCGTGGGGAAATCGTCTGACAGGGTGTACCCAGTCACGTACGCCGCGCCGGTACTGCCCACCGCGATAGCGGTGGCCTGGTCCCAGTCGCTGCCGCCGAGATATGTACTGTACAACAGACTATTGCCCTGGCTGGATAGCTTGGCGATGAACGCGTCGGCCACCCCGCCGCCGTACTGTCCCTGGAGCGGATTGTGGGTGGGGAAATCGCTGGAGGACGCAAACCCGGCCACAATGGCTGAGCCGTCGGCGGCGACCGCAATTGCCGAGGCCGCATCGGTCACACTACCACCGAGGTAAGTACTGTAAACCAGCGAGTTGCCGGAACTCGACAGCTTGGTGACAAATGCGCTGAGATAGCCGAGCCGGGTCGGTTGCAACGGGTTCATGGTGGGAAAATTCGAGGAGAATGTCTCCCCGGCTATATAGACTGCGCCGGCGGAATCAACCGCGATCCCTCTGCCGGCATCGTTCGAAGTTCCTCCCAAGTAGGTGCTGTACACGAGCACCGGATCTATGACAACAGGAAGCGCGGGGTTGTACTCGGGGCCAAGGAGAAACCCGAACGAGTGCTTGTCGTGAAACTGATAGCGGCCTGATATCGCCTTGCGCTTGCCGCCGACCTCCTGGTAAACCACCGGCGCCAATTCTCTTAGTTTTCCCCATCCGCTCGTAATTTCCAGAGCGCCATCGCTCGTAATCGCCAGACTGTCGGCTCCCTGATATTCGATCCGGATGCGCGCATGGTCCGCTCGGGCCGAGACGCGGAAATCATACTCCATTCTGCGACCGTTTCCGTAAAAAGCGAGGTCGATTCCGGGGTATACGTCTGTCACTACTACTGACTCGTAGTTGGGTACGTCGGTGCGCCATAATCCTGGATCGTTGCCCAGGAAGTAATTGCAGGTGTACGCCATGCGCCGCTCACGGGACACACCCGGCCGGGGATTAGCGCCGACAAGAACCGACCTGAGCAATCTGGTTTCTACACTCGCGGGTGGCGTGCCCGGTGCACCGGGATCGTAACCTGACGCCAGTTCCTCGGAACGTCGCGCCAACTGATAGGTGACGCCATCTGACGTAATCCAGATCGCCATATCTCCGGCGTTGGCCCTGTACAAAACCTGGCTGTCCCACTGGCCCGCGTTTTCAGTAAACGCCAGCGGCATCGAAGCCAGAGCACTGACGGCAGACTCGTGGAGGTTGTCTGGGCCGCCTTGAGGCTGAGCCAGTGCGACATCAGCTCCAACCAGTAACGCTGCGCCGAGAAACAGGAGTAGAATCATGTGGCAGGCCAATCGTGTCTGCGGACCGGGGCGGGAAGGTAGATTTGTACGCCGGTTCCTAACTCATAATAAATATGACCGACACCATCTGTCCACGATAATTTTCGACCTGAAATCACGATTCAGGCGGTTCCCATCCCAAATCCGCTGTAGCGTCCAAAAACAAAACATTATAATATCGGTATGAGCAGAGTGGTGGTTGTCAAGCGGGCTGAAGGGTCGATCGACGGCGGAGTCGATACCCGGACCTATCGGCGGCTCCTCGAGGCTGGGCTGTCCAACCTCAACAGCGCTCCCAACGTTGGTTCCATTCTGTCCACAATTCTGCAAGGTGGGGTGGTGGGTTTCAAGACCAGTTGCCTGGCCAGGCGCTTCAATTCCACGCCGGTGGCGCTTGTCGATGCCCTGACTGTTATATTGATGGACCACGGATTCGAGGCCAACGATCTGATCATCTGGGAGCGCACCAGCCGGGAACTGGCCGATGGCGGCTTCACGCTTAACGCCGCTGGCCGGGGGGTGAGGTGTCTGGGTACCGATGCCAACGGGGTCGGGTATGCGTCCGAGTTCAGCTCCTTCGGTCAGGTGAGCTCGTTAGTCAGCCGCATTATGACGGAAATGATTGACTCGAGCATAAACCTGCCCGTGCTCAAGGATCACTCTATCGCCGGGCTATCGGCCGGTATGAAGAACATGTACGGGGCGATTCATAATCCGAACAAGTTCCATGCTGACTGCTGTGACCCGTATTGCGCTCATGTCAACAATCTGGCACCGATTCGGCAAAAAAACCGACTGACGATTATCGACGCCATGCGCGTGCAGTACGACGGCGGTCCCGGTTATGTGGATCGGTTTGTGGCTAAGTTCGGCGCGTTGATTATCTCGCGCGACCCGGTGGCCGCGGACCGAGTCGGACTGGAGATAGTCGAACACCTGCGGGAGAGAAACGGCCGTCCTACGCTGGCGCAGTCCGGGCGCGAAGTCAGGTATTTGCGGACAGCCAAATCTATCGGCTTGGGCGAGGCCGATCTGGCGAAGATCGACCTGAAAGTGCTGCTGGTCGATGATCTGGGCCACGCCGAAGCCGGGAGGCTGTTCGGATGAACCGGCGGGATTTTCTGAAATGTGTCGGCTGTGGGACTGCAGCTACGGGGGTGGTACAGTCGCCGTTCTGGCCGCAGGTGCTGGGTGGGGTTCAAAACGCTTGGGCATTTGATGTTGCCGATAAGCTGTCGGCAGTCGAAGCCCGCCATTACAGAAAACTCGAGGGCGGCGGGATCGAGTGCGGCATCTGTCCAAGGCATTGCCGTGTCACCGATCTCGAGCGCGGCTTCTGTGGCACCCGCGAAAACCGGGGCGATGTTTACTATACGCTCGTCTACAACCTGCCCTGCTCGCTGAATATAGACCCGATAGAGAAGAAGCCGTTTTTTCATTTCTTTCCGGGCACCACGGCGCTCTCGCTGGCTACGGCAGGCTGTAATGTTGACTGCAAGTTCTGCCAGAATTGGGAGATCTCGCAGGCTCGGCCCGAACAGACTACTAACTACGAATTCACCGCACAGGACGCAGTCGAAACCTGCCGCGCACGGAATGTCCCGACAATCGCCTACACCTACTCTGAGCCGGTCATCTTTTACGAATACATGTTTGATATGGCCGAGTTCGGCCATAAGCACGGGATTAAGTCGGTGATGATTACCGGCGGCTACATTGACGAGCAGCCGCTACGTGAATTGATTCCACAACTCGATGCCATCAAGGTCGATCTCAAGGCGATCCGCGAGTCATACTATCGAGACGTTGTCCGCGGTGAGCTAAAACCGGTGCTCGACCGGCTCATCCAGATGCGCGAGGCCGGGATCTGGTTGGAAATAGTCAATCTCGTGGTGCCTACTCTTAATGACACGGATGATGAGTTTACCAAACTCGCCCGATGGGTAAAGACTTTTCTGGGTGTCGATGTGCCGGTACATTTCTCGCGCTTTCATCCGCAGTACCTGCTGACCGAGCTGCCGATCACTCCTCAGAAGACCCTTGAACGGGCCTATCAGATCTGCCGGGCCGAAGGGCTCGAGTACGTCTACCTGGGTAATCTTCCCGCGCATAAGGCGGAATCCACTTACTGCCCCGGATGCGGCGCGATGGTGATCGAGAGGCGCGGCTACAGCACACGAGTGGTCGGACTGGCCGGCGGCAAGTGCAGTTCGTGCCGGCACGACATTCCGGGCCGGTTCGCATGATCCGCGACAGTATTCTGCTCGGATTCCTGGCTACCTCCAGCCAGGTGTTGCTGCTTCGGGAACTGATCACAGCCTTCGGCGGGGCGGAGCTATTAGTCGGCACCGCACTCTTTGGCTGGCTGATTTGGGTCGCGCTGGGAGCCTGGCTCGGGGGGAGAAGGGCCAATGAACTCAGCCCCCGTGCGCTCTTCGTGCTCGGCGTGTTTCTGGTTCCGGTAGCTCTGGTTGCCGTTCGTTTCTCTCCCCTTTTAGTGACCACTACGATTGGTGAGGCGATCCCCCTGACTACCGCTATACCTCTGTCTATTGTCGCTGTCGCACCTGTCGGGGTACTGGCAGGGTGGCTCTTTCCGGTTGTCGCGAGGAAGGGGAGAAGTGCCGACACGGCCATCGGAACGGTCTACCTCTTCGAGGGACTCGGCGCTTTCCTCGCGGGGATCTTCCTTACCGTTTTGGTAGGGGCATCGCTAGGCAACCTCGGCCTTTGCTACTCCACTGGGATGGTGATACTGCCCGGGGCGGCGATAGGGGCGGTACGACACCGCTGGTTGCCGCTGTCCGCCGCGGCGGTCGTGCTGGTACTAATCATCGCCACGGGAGCCGGACGTTCCATCGATCATGCTTGCGATCGCGCCAAGTTCACCGGCTATGTGGTCGAGCAGTCGTTCGATACGCCATACGGTCATCAAGTGCTGCTCTCCCGGGATAGTAGCATTGTACTGATTACAGATAATACTGTCGAGGCTACGTCTGGGGACATTGAAACATCGGAGAACCTGCTAATCCCGCCGATATCGTATAGCCCGACTGCCCAATCAGCGCTGCTGATCGGTCGCGCGGAATTCGGATTCGGCTCGCTGGTTTCGAAGCTCGGTGGGCTGCGAGCGACCGCTGTCGATCCGAGAGTGGGGATTTCGGGGCGCATCGACACGTTTTTGCCCGTTGTCCGCGAAGTGAGCCGGATCAATCAAGATCCCGTGGCGTATCTCTCCGGATCGACCAATGGTGCGTTCGATGTAGTCATTGTCAAGGCCGGTCGCCTCGATACCTACCGTAATAGCCGTGTGGTCACCCGTCGGTTTTTCGACTTGGTCAGACGAACACTCAACCCCGAGGGCGTTTTGGTTCTTGCGACCGGCTACGATACCGATCGCTATGTCAGCGCTGGAACCGCCGACCTGCTCGCCACGATCGCAAGCACGCTCAGAGGTTCGTTCGCGCAAGTAATCGCCTGGCCGGGGACCGAAACGTTGCTGCTGGCCTCCGACCGGGCCGATCTCGACCTGCCGTTTGACACGATCCTGGCGCGAATCGAGGATTTGCCGTACGAGACACGGTATGTCAACGAGGCCTATCTCGGGGACCGCCTCGGGATCATGAAAACCGAGCGGATCGAGGACGTGCTAGCGATGTCTCAGGTGGCCAACAGCATCGCCCAGCCGCGTCTGGCGACGAAAGAGTCCTGGTATCGCGCCAGGGCGAGCCAGGCCGACCGCTCGTTCGCGCGTATCGTACTCGGAAATCCTTATTGGCTCACGGCCCTCCCGCTTGGCCTGCTGACTTTTCTCTGGTGGGCGGCAAAGAGTCGCGACAGCACCCGCGTCGGCCTCTTCTTATATGTCACCGCCGGTCTCGTATCCCTGTCGCTGGAACTGGTTTCATTTTACTTGTATCAGTCGACGGCGGGTTCCCTGTACGTCCATCTCGCCATGCTGGTGGGCGTCTTCATGCTTGGTCTGTCACTGGGCACGTGGCTGGCCGCCCGAACCGTGGGACAAGGTCTTGGTGTGCTGTCAGTCGCTACTCTCCTTGCGGCGACCATCGCGTTAGCGCTGACCTGGCACCGGGTTGACTTTCGCCTCGCACTCATATACCACCTGCTGTTTCTATTTGTAGTCGCCCTGGCCACAGGGTCTCTGTTTATCGCTGCTACTCGCAGCTACTATGCCGCCCCCGCGCGGGCCAACCGTGGTCTCGGCTATGCGGCCGAACTGTGCGGTTCTGCTCTCGGCGCCCTTCTTACTACCACTGTTTTGCTCCCGATCATTGGCGTGTACTGGCTTCTGATCTCGCTGGGAGCGCTTCTGGTGCTGGCGCTTCTATTGCAAGTCAGGCCGAAAGGTCGACGGCGACCTGTCTAATGCTCACGTCCTGAATCCTGGCGCAGCGGGAGGCACGACAGGCACCGACCTTCAGTGTGCGAAGTCGAGCGACCCCGCCCGACAGCTTGCCGCCGGTGCGCCGCCAAGGGGGGTTGGAACGGCGGGGCCTCCGCATACTTAAGATCCGAATTAACAATAAGTTATAGCGTCGTCGCCGGGCCGCACTACGCGCGGCCGCGCGACCGTCTGAAATATTTCTTGTAATATAGCCTAAATCGACCTAAATTATCCTTTACAAACGCATTTCAATACCGTATAGTCTGCATAAGAAGCACCAGAAAGCATCAATCGCGTCGTACGTAAGCTCTGAAAGAGATGTTGAGACCGCCTGCATTTGGTCTCGACCGGTAGTCCAATCCTATAGGAGGAGTGTATGCGTATTTGGTTTCCGTCATGGCCTCGCGCCATGTCGTACGCGGTATTATGTACCACGTTCCTGTGTCTCCTGGTTTTCTCGCCGGCCAATGGCTATGACTGCACGCCATGCTCGGCGCCCGACAACGGTACCGGCACGGTCGACTACCCGACATCCTGTGTGCACCGACCATGCTGTGGCCAGACCGCCAAGATCATCGACGGTCTACCGCCAGGAACGACCATCGAAATCCCCATCGAAATCATTGCCCTCAGCCTGACCTCGGTCAACCCGGGAGGAGTGCTTGGGGGAGAGGTTGCCCAGTTTGATGGCCTTATTAGGATGCCGATGACCGGCACTGGATCGCTAGCCGGGTATATGCGTGACGTGCAGATGTGGGCTGTGGGCGAGGTTCACAGCGCCCCGCGAATGCCCGGTGACCCCATTCAGCCTTTCGACACCGATTTACAGCGCCTACAGGGCCAACTTCCGCAAGGCGATCCGGACTTTGACCTGTTGCGAGTCACGGCCGGTACT
Organism: Candidatus Zixiibacteriota bacterium; assembly: GCA_040752815.1. Classification (NCBI taxonomy): domain Bacteria; kingdom Pseudomonadati; phylum Candidatus Zixiibacteriota; species Candidatus Zixiibacteriota bacterium. Next base: position 22,177 of record JBFMGC010000005.1, on the reverse strand, counting down.
GCGTTCGGCATGGGCAGCCCCGGACATGTGACCATCCTGAAAGCCGCCGGCAACGACTGGAATGTGGACAGCTTCTTTGACATCGAATACCGCATAGACTTCGTGGGTGCTCCCGGGGGTCCGCTTTCCGGCATGTCGGGTTCGACCACCGGCACGATTCGCGTCTATCAGGGCTGCCCAGGGTGGATGCCGGGACAGGATCACAAGATGGAGAATCCACCGCAGTTACCTGATGAGCGGGGCTGGGATGTATATGCCACCTACCCCGATGTGTTAGCCGACGACTGGATGTGCGGTGAAACCGGACCGGTGAAGGATATTCACTTCTGGGGTTCTTGGAGGTTTGGTCAGGCCGGACGGATAAGGGCTTTTCATGTGAAGATCTACTCCGATGTCCCGGCCGGTGTGGATGCTCCGTACAGCCACCCCGGTAACCTCCTCTGGGAACAGATTCTGAGCAAGTATGTGATGACTCCCATACGACCCGGTACCCTCGAAGGTTGGTTTAACCCGAGAGCGCCGTTTTTCGAATTTGATGACCATGATGAATACTGGCAATACGATCTGCTCCTGGAGCCAAGCCAGTGGTTTGATCAGGTAGCTGGAACCATCTATTGGTTGTGCATATCAGCGGAGTTGGAACCTGACCCCGTCTTATATGAATGGGGTTGGAAATCGTCCACCTGGCATTTCAACGACGATGCCGTGTTCATTCCACCAACTTCGGATGGAACCTGCGTGAGGCCGGACAACGGCGGTGGTACTACAACGGTCCCGGCCGATTGTGACTTCGGCAGCACCGATGTGATGAGGATCATAGACGGCTTGCCGCCGGGTTCGACGATTGAATGCCAGCCTACCCTCAGGGCGATAGGCGCGTCAGAATCTCCCGGTGGTACCCTTGGTGGCACACGGTCGCAGTGGCCCGCCATGATGGAGCTGCGGATGCAGGGGACGGGAGACCTGGCTGGGTTTGTGAGGCAGGTCTTCGTACAGACCCCCCAACCAGCGGTCAGTGACAACGGCCCACGTACTCCCGGGACATCTCCACAGAGTTTCCCGACAGAGATGGTTGAACTCCAGTTGACTCTCCCGCCCGGTGACCCCGATTTCGATCTTCTGCGGATAACTGCCGGAAGCGGATTTGGTATGCCAAGTCCCGGCCATACGACACTAACCCGGTTGCCCGACGGAAACTGGAACATAGATAGCTTCTTCGACATCGAATATCGCATCGACTTTGTAGGTGCTCCGGGCGGACCCTTAGCCGGAATGTCCGGTTCCACTACCGCTACGATACGTCTGCAGCAAGGCACCCCAGGTTCGCCAGTCCCATGGCGTGACCTTTATGAACCGCCTAACTTTACGCAATCGCTCGACCTTTCCTTTGTTATAACTGGCGGTTCTACGGTCACCGGCGCCTGCTGCGGTCCCAACGGCAATTGCTTCGTGACAACGGCCATCGATTGCGAGCAGCAGGGCGGCCTGTATCTGGGCGACGGCACTGTCTGCCTTGGCGACCTCGATGGCGACGGTGTCGACGACGCGTGCGGATCGGCACTTGTTCGCGGTGCCTGCTGCTTGCCGAATGGCACTTGTATGGTGACGCTCCAGTCCCTGTGTCAGGCCGCGGGCGGTCTCTATCTTGGCAATGGCTCTGTCTGTCTGGGTGACAGCGACGGTGACGGCTTCGATGACGCGTGCGAACAGCCGACCAAACGCGGCGCATGTTGCTGGTCTGACGGTACCTGCACGGTCGTGACTCAAGCGAAGTGCCTGACCGGCGGTGGTGTTTATCAGGGCGACGGTGTGCCGTGCCAGGGTGATCTCGACGGCAATGGTGTTGACGACGCTTGTGAGCGTCCCGACCCACCGTACAAGTGGGAGCAGTTGCCCGATGTTGAGTTCACCGGATTCGACGTGAACGCCACTAATATCCCGGGCGCGCCGCCGTACGTTCTCGCCGACGACTTCCTGTGTACGGTATCCGGTCCGATCAGGGAAATCCATGTGTTTGGATCGTGGTATCTCGATCGGCTCCCGTTCGGAGACCCCCGGAGGGTCAGGTTCATCCTGAGCATTCACGCCGATATTCCGGCGCAGCCGGGTTCTTATAGCCGTCCGGGCGAGCTGATCTGTCTCTTGCAGAACCTGCCGTTCACGGTGAAGGCTCATAAGACCGGCCTGAGAGAAGGCTGGATGACGCCGCCGTACCAGTGGACTCCGTGGCCGCAGGGAGATCAGGTATGCTGGGAGTACATCTTCCAGTTGCCGCCTGACCTCTGCTTCCAGGAAGGCACCCCGGCCAATCCCGTAGTGCTGTGGCTCGACGTACAGGCTTATCCCGATGAGCAGGGCACGCTGTTTGGCTGGAAGACTTCAGGAAGCCCGCACTTTAACGATGACGCTACCTGGGCGATCGGTATCGACCTCTCAGCCTCAACTCTCGATTGGCAGGAGCTGATCTACCCACCGAATCATCCGAGGGTCGGTGAGTCGATCGACCTCGCCTTCAGGATCATCGGAGGAGAAGGTCAACCTCAGTTCGGCGCTTGTTGCTGGCCGGACGGTTCGTGCACGATTGTCACGCAGTTTGACTGCGAGCACACCGCCACCGGTGTAACCGGAATCTACCAGGGTGACGGTTCCATGTGTCTGGGTGACAACAACGGTAATGGGGTTGATGACGCCTGTGAACCGGTGTCACCGACCGGCGCCTGCTGCTACATCGGACCTGCTGGACCGACCTGTGTTAACACCACTGAGTCCGATTGTATCCAGACGTACAACGGCACCTGGTATCCGGGCCAGAACTGCGCCACGTTTAACTGTCCGCAGCAGCAGCCTCAGGGAGCCTGCTGTTACGCCGACGCTGCCGGTGTGATGCACTGCATCAACACGACGCACAAAGCGTGTGTCAAGATCTACGGCGGCACCTGGTATCTTGGACAGAACTGTGCTACGTTCACCTGTCCGGATCCGCAGCCGCTCGGCGCCTGCTGTTATGGCGATCCGGCCAGTCCGTCGTGTGTCAACACCACTGAGGATCTGTGCAAACTGCAGTACAACGGTACCTGGTATGCCGGACAGAACTGCGCGACCTTCGATTGTCCGCCGCGTCCGAGACTGGGGGCATGCTGCTACCGCGATGCTGCCGGACCGGCCTGTGTGAATACCACCAAGGCGGCCTGCCGCAAGCTCTATGGCGGCACCTGGTACGCCGGTCAGGATTGCGCCACGTTCAACTGTCCGGACGACCCGCCGAGGGGCGCCTGTTGCTACGGCGATCCGGCGGCTCCGTCCTGCGTGAACACCACCCAGGCCGAATGCCAGGCCGTTTACGGCGGCACCTGGTATGCCGGTCAGGATTGCGCGACCTTCCAGTGTCCCGTCCCGCACGAGCTGGGGGCCTGCTGCTACCTGTCGGCTGACGGCACGCAGGGTTGTGCGACCACGAGTCAGCTTGACTGCCATTCCGTGTATGGCGGTACCTGGTACGCGGGCCAGAACTGCGCCACGTTCCAGTGTCCGACACCGGTGCCTACCGGCGCGTGCTGCTATGGTACGCCGCCGCAGTGCGCCAATACGACTGAGGAGGATTGCAAGGCTGCCTACGGCGGTACCTGGTACGCCGGTCAGGATTGCTCGACCTTCCAGTGTGCCGGCGGCAGTTGCTGCGTCCTGCGCGTGGGCGATGCTAACAACAGCGGTGACGACGAACCGACAATCGGCGACGTGACCGTAATGATCGATGCCAAGTTCATTACGGGAACTTGCGACGGGATCATCGTCTGTCTGCCTGAAGCGGATATCAACCAGTCCGGTGGTGCAAGCCCGACCTGTGATGACGTAACGATCGGTGACATTACCATACTGATCGATTATCTGTTCATTACCGGTCAGATGCTCGGACTTCCGAACTGCTTGTGACGTATAGATAGACACCTCAAACGGGCAGCCCGCCCTTGCTGGCGGGCTGCCTGAACCTGAAACCCCAAGAGAAAGACGCCTGTCAGAAGTGGCAGGCGTCTTCTTTTGTTGGAGATGCGGGAATCAGATGTCCATCTTGCCGTAATACTTGTCGGTATGTGCCGGGCTGACGCGCAGTTTGTAAAGCGCGGCCCAGGCTTTCATGCCGTCTTCCGCATAGGGAGCGATATCCTCGGCATAAGTGTAAATGCCGGCTCCCTCGAGGAAATAGTAGGTCCAAGCTCCGTTCTGCAGATCGGGGGCGTCGTAAGATAGCGTGCTGTTAGAAGCCGTAGCGATAAAGCTGCCGTCATTACCGTCAGATAGGAAATTCCCGATCTTACAGGCATCCAGCGTCACCAGTACCTTGGTGCAGTTCGCCGAGTTGATGATGCCCATCACGTAGGCGTGGGGAATGTAGTACAGGTCGGTGCTGATAATCGAGGAACCATCGGCGCCGTACTTGTTACCATGCCCGGAGTAGCAGAACGCTATTTCGTCCCCAGGCACGGCCTGTCCTGCCAACCAGTTTAGGCCATCGACAATCGCCTGCGCGGTAGCCGAGCGATCCACATCGATTCTGATCGTGAATCCCTCGCCCTGCAGATACGCCCGCATGTCATGAGCGTCGTCATCGCAGAACTGCAGATCGTTCGCCGTGCCCTCGTAATCGGAAATTCCGACTATGTAGGCGTACTTGTGCGGCGGGTTCGGGTTCGGATCATAGGTGGGACCCGGGTCGGGCGCAGGGGGTTTCGCGGCGACCAGCCTGAGCATTTCCTGGGTCGGCTTCAGAACATAAGCCTCGATCACTGCCTCGGGACGAGTGTCGACAAACTCAGGCCGCGGCACCAGCGCGAGCGAATGGAGATCGCTCTTGTCGGATACGGTCGGTGAGTCTTTGCTGCACCCGACTGCCAGCAGGAGTAGGAGCACTGCAAGCAATGGTAAGCGCAACCGCATCATACTGCCTCCTTATTCTGTGGGGTTTACCGATTGCGGTTTGTGACTCCATGGCACGGGAGTCACTCTTGTATGAGTGTTGAGGAATTCGTGCTGATGATGGGGATGCCGCGCGTCAAAACAGCGGCGAACGCAAAGCATGCGCCGTCGAGCCAATCTTGATCTGGTGATTACCCTGTCCAAATGGCCACCGTCGCATACCAATAATATCAATCATCGCCCGTTACGGCAACAAAAAACTCCATGTTGCGCGAGTTTAGCTCGAAAGATGACAATGCGAGTATTGGTTAAGCACGGATCAGAATAGCGGAGAGGTCTTGTCATGATTGTATATGGTGAGGCAGATCATGAGTGGATCAGTAACTCAAATCACCTGGGACAGCGTGGGTGTCCAGTCAGCTGACGGAGTGAAGGCGGTGGCCCATCCGCTTTCGGGTGGGGGGTTATTCGATCGCACGCAGTGTCGGGATGGAAAGCCTCTTGCCCAACATCGTCATGAGGGGCCCCGGTCATTGGGCCGGGATGGAAATCGCTTTTGCGTGATTAACGCTGTCGGGTTTCGCGCTCAATTGGAAAACGCGCGGAACCCGACCTACGTCCAGCCGACACTCCCATTGTTTCGCAGTATGTTTCTGACAAGTAACGACGATAACAAGAACGGCACGGCCTTCACGCCATCAGGCAGGCCAGCATGATTGAATTGTATCGCGCGTCGCCTGCCTCACAGGCGAAACTGATCGCCACCGGCACCAGGCCTCCCACGAGAACCCCACCTGTCTCACAGTTGCCGAACAGCGCCATCGCCTGATACACTCCCTGGGCGACATGCTTGGTCGACGCAAGTATGGCGTCCGCCTGCCCTGCAACGATTGAGTTCCTAATACCCTTTGATTCGGCAGCAAAGAAATCGACTGCAATGTCGAACGACAGCGGGCCATCTACCCGCAATCCCTTGATCTGACCCCGCTCATACATCTTAGCCAATACTGCGGCATCAGTAGTCGCAGGCATCTGAGGATGAATAGCCTCCACGGCGGTCACAACTGCTGTGCGCGGATCGGCGATTCCCAATGCTTTCGAGACCCTTGCCAGGTTTCCGAGCAAGCTGATCTTGTTCGCCAGATCGGGGCTGTCATGAACCAGGCCATCGGTCACGAGCATCAGTTTTGGATACCGCACCGGCATGAGTACGCCAACATGCGACAAAACGCTGCCGGCAGGACTGATGCCGCAGTCGGCACCGGTCAGCAAACCGACCATTCGATCCGGATCGATCCGGCCCTGAACTATGATGTCGATCTCTCCGGCGGCGGCCATTCTGGCGGCAGTTCTTACCGCCAAGTCGGGTTGATTGATGTCGATTATCTTCGTACGGGTTGCGTCGAGGTAATAGTTCGAGGCTGCTTGCAGGAACAGCCTCTCATCGCCGACGACAGTCGGGTCTATGAGCCCCTGTTGTACGGCCCGCGCGAGTGCAGGCAGTGTGTCGGCTTCATGAGGGGCGACTATCGCTGCGCGCGGTCTCTTTGTCGCACACTTCTGCGCAGCGAGTTCTCGGATAGCGTCGAATGAGTGTACCGCGGGGATGTCGATTCGGGTATCCATAGCTCAGCTTCGATTCCCTTCCGGCTCGGCGTAATACTCGGCGATCAGGCAAGCCAGCGCCAGCGACGCCAGTTTGTTCTTGACTGTATCAGTCCTTGACACCAACGATACCGGCACCTTCGCTCCCACAATTACACCGGCGAACACTGCGTCGGCGAAGTTGATCAGCGATTTCGCCACCACGTTGCATTCTTCGATTGAATCGACCACATAGACGTCGGTATCTCCGGCAACCGACCCGCCGCGACCGGCCTTGGTTTTCACCGACGAAGAGGTGGCGAGCTCGAAACTGAGGGGACCGTCGATGAGCATATTCGGCACTCTGCGTGCGGCGTCGCTAAGAAGCTGTTCGGTATTCACTACCGAAAGCGCCACCTTGACCGGAGAAAGCCCAAGCGCCCGGCCGACCAGCGCGGCGTTGTCGATAATCTGAATCTTCTGGTCGACAGTCGGTTTGACAATCATGCCACCGTCGGTGAAGTTAAGCAGCTTGTGATACCCGGGGATATCGAGCACCGCGCAATGGGAGAGAGTATTGGCGCCGCGAAGACCAAATTGTTTGTCGAGTACGACCTTCAGAATGGCCGAGGTGGGTAGAAAGCCCTTCATTATGATGTCGGCTTTCTTCTCAGCGGCCAACCGCACGGCAGCATGAGTGGCCCGCATGATATCGGGCTCGTGGACGACCGTAAGGTGCGTTAGATCACTGCGGTTTTCGCCCGCCAGCGAACGGATCTTTGGTTCGTCGCCGAATAGCGTCGCTTCGATGAATCCGTCGGCCTCAGCTTCGGCAAGCGCGCCAATTACGTCGGCGTCCTGCGCGGCGGCAACCGCTACGCGCTTGCGGCGACCGTGTGCAGCCAGGGCGACGGCGCGATCGATCAATTGATCGTAAGAAGTAACCGGTGCGGGTGTCATGGGTTGAACGGGCTTCTAATTGTGCGTGGTGAGGCCTGCCCCTGACCTTTTCGGGGTCCTCGTCGACCACGAGCCGGTGTTGTAGGCGTCAGGTCACCGTCTGAGCCAGCCCCTGAAACCGGGGGCTGGCTCGGACTCAAGACGTGACGCAAGTCCTCAAGCTGTAGGTCGGGACTTTTACGATCCCGACATGTTCTTTGCCTAATACTCCTTCAACTGCTCCTCGCCGCTCAAGTACCTGACTCCGGCGGCGGCAAGAGCTTCCATCTCGAACTCGCCCGGGGCGACAATCACGCGCTTCATCCAGCCGCAGTGCGCCGAGATTTTATCCGTAAGCCGTTTCGAGTGCGCCATCCCGCCGGTCAGAATGATCGCCTCGAACTCGCCCTTAAGCACTGTAGCTGCGGAAGCGATCTCTTTCGCGATCTGGTACGCCATCGCATCAAAGTACAACCGCGCGTCATCATTCCCGGCGGAAATCATATCCTCGACCTTGCGCAGATCCGCCTCGCCGAGATACGCCATCAGACCGGAGTTCTTCGAAAGCTTGTCGATCAGTTCTTTTTTCGTGTACCTCCCCGAAAAGCAAAGTTCCACCAATGCCCCGATAGGCAGCGCGCCGGCCCGGTCGGGCGAGAACGGCCCCATGCCCAGGAGTCCATCGTTTACGTCGATAATCAACCCCCTCTGAAGCGCCGCAACGGATATACCGCCCCCCATGTGTACGGTGACGAAACTGATATCCTCCAGTTTCTTTCCCAGCTTGGCGGCCTCGCGGCGAGAAACCTCTTTTATATTGAGAGCGTGCGACCGGCACTTGCGCTTGATCTCCGGAAGGCCACTGACTCGGGCGATCTCCGGGAAATTGTCTACCGTGATGGGATCCGATATGAGCGACAGCACGCCAAAGCGCTTGGCCAGGTGGTGGGCGATCAGCGGGCCGAGGTTCGAGGCATGATTGGAATACCGGGCCGTGCGGACATCGTCAATCATCTGATCGGTAATCTTGTAAGAGCCGCCATCGAGCGGCCTAAGCGGCGCGCCCCGGCCAACCACCGCCTTGATTCCACCGGTCTTGAGATTGAGCGACTCAATCCACTTGTCGATTCCCTGCATGCGGTACTCGAACTGATCGGCCACGTTGTCGAAACGGGCCAGCTCTTTCGCGTCGTGCCGGACGACATCCTCCCTGATCTTGTTGTTCCCGTCGAACAGAGCCGTCTTGGTGGATGTAGACCCTGGGTTTATGATTAGGAGATACATTGACATGGTCATCCGGCCAGGCCGGCAGTCTCCAGTGTGATTTGACGTCCGCGTTCGAAGGCGGCCAGGTTGATATCCACGAACTTGGCCTTAACCCGATTCCGTATCGCCTCGCTCCACTGCAACTCGGAGAACGGCAAGTTATTCGATAACACACCCAGCAAGATGGTGTTCACCAGGCGCGGATCCCCCAACTCGCGCGCGATACTCTCCGAGTCTACCGGGATGACTCGCACCGGTTTCTTTTGCAGATCGGCGATGGCATCGTCCGGATAGCGGTACTCCTTGGACGATGTCACGATGGCTGGCACCAGGCGGGTGCGGGCGGCAATCGCCACGCCTTCGGGGTGGAGCCAATCGACCGCCCGAAGCGCCTCGGCCTGCTCGAACGATATCAGTACATCAGCGCGACCTTTGAAAATCACCGGTGAATAAACCGTGGGGGCGATTTTCACGTGCGATGACACCACTCCGCCGCGCTGCGACATGCCGTGCACCTCGGACTTCTTGACGTCGAGTCCGGCGCCCATGGCAACTTCCGAGATAATCTCCGACGCCAGCAGTACCCCCTGTCCGCCGACACCGACTATCAGTATGTCGAACCTGGTGTTGGTCATGCCGTCACCTACACTTGCACGAACTGGCTCTTAAGGACGATCGCCTCCGGCTTGCAGATCTGGGCGCACAAGGTGCAGCCGGTGCAGATGGTCGGATCAATCTCCGCTTTCGGCTTGCCGCGTTCATTGGTCACTTTCGAGGCCGATATCGCCGGACAGGAGATGCGGAAGCAGGCCGAGCAGCCATTGCACAGATCGAGATCCACCACGTACGGCTCATCCATGATCCGCTGCGGCATGAGCACACAGGGACGGTCCGCGACTATTACTGAAGGCCCCGGTGTGGCGATCTCCTCTTTGATGGCGGCGAGCGACGCCTCGTAATCGTAGGGATCGATCCGCCGGAAGTTCCGTATGCCGATGCCCCGGCAGAGAGCCTCGAAATCGATGACCGTGGCGTCATCGCCCATGAGCGTTTTGCCGGTGGACGGGTGCTGCTGTCCGCCGGTCATGGCGGTGGCGCGATTGTCCAGAATCATCACGGTCACGTTGCTGTTGTTGTATACGGCGTCCACGAGGCCGGTAATCCCTGAGTGGAAAAAAGTCGAATCACCGATCACTGCGACGACACCTTTTTCGGCGCCGTTAACTTTCTCCATGCCGATGGCGTTGCCGATCGACGCTCCCATGCATATGCATGTGTCCAGCGCATCGAGCGGCTTGAGCACACCCAGGGTATAGCAGCCGATGTCTCCGGTGACCGCAACCTTGAGTTTCTTCAGCGCCATGAATGCGCCGCGATGCGGGCAGCCGGGGCAGAGCACCGGCGGGCGGGGGAAGAGCGGTTCGGTGTCCATGAGCGAGTCTGGACTCGATACGATCAAGCCGGCCTCGGCGAGGCCTCGGGCCACCCGAGCGGGGGAAAGCTCACCGATCACGCCGAAGTACTTCTTTCCCTCGACCGAAATGCCGGCGGCCTTTATCTGCTCTTCATAGAACGGCTCCAGCTCTTCGATCACGATCACTCGCTTGTGCTTCTTCGCAAACTCGGCGATACGGGTTAGCGGAAGCGGATTACCGAACCCGATTTTGAAATAGTCAAAGTCGGGCGCAACTTCTTTCGCGTACTGATAGGCGATTCCGCCCGTGATGATGCCGATATCCGAGCCGTTGTTTTCGATCCGGTTGAGCGGCGAATTCTCCGCGTATTCGCGCAGTTTCTCCAGTCGCTCCTCCACCACCGCATGCCTACCTCGGGCATGGCCGGGGATCATCACATACTTCGCCGGATCTTTGACGAACTTCCGCTCACGCGGCTTGAGCGGCTCTCCCAATTCGACAATCCCCTTGGAATGTGAGATTCGCGTGGTCATGTGCAGCATAACCGGCGTGTCGCACTGCTCAGAGATTTCGAACGCCGCGAGCAGCATGTCCTTGCTTTCCTGGCTGTCCGACGGGTCGAGAAACGGGGTCTTGGCGAACCGGGCGAGGATGCGATTGTCCTGCTCGTTCTGTGAGGAGTGCATTTCCGGATCGTCCGCGGAGACTACCACAAATCCGCCGCCTACGCCGGTGTATGAAAACGTCATATACGGGTCGGCGGCGACATTCAACCCCACGTGCTTCATAGTGCACAGTGCGCGGGCCCCGCCGATCGATGCACCGATCGCCACCTCGAACGCGACTTTTTCGTTGGGGGACCACTGAGAGTAGACTGACGGGAACCGCTCGGCGAGGGTTTCGAGAATCTCAGTCGATGGGGTGCCGGGATACCCCGACGCCAGCCTGACACCGGCCTCAAAAGCTCCCCGCGCGACTGCCTCGTTGCCTGACAGGAGTTCTTTCATATTGCGCAGCAATCTGTTAGTCGGCTCATTGGGCCGGGGGCCGGTTGTCCGCATGGTTTCGCCATGTGGATAGGAATTAACAAGCGAGGGCGCGCGCCCGCAATGGAATTTTGGCGAGGCACAAAACGACGGTATTCCGAACGTGGTCCATTTAGTTTCGGTATGCGTGGATGTACGTTATAATGTGCTTGTGGAGTTATCGAGGAACAATCGCCGCGCCTCCAGCCAAAGCGACCTGGGTTCATCGCGGATCGTGTTGCCTGCTGAAGCCTGCTGTGGCGACGTGCCTTCATCGACAGGTCATTATCTCGACATCACAGAAGACTACATAGGGAAAGTCCCCACCCCTGTCGGCGATATCCCCCGGATCGCTACATCAATAACCTGGCGGGATCGGCTGGAGCATTGGCGGGTACGGTGGAATCTCGGACGAATGCGGTACGCTATCGCCCCCGGCCTTTATGCGGTGGGAAATCCTACAGGTGAATCTCCGGTTTTCGTCTCGGCCAACTTCAAAATGAGCTTTGATCGTTTGCGCGGTGCGCTGAGCGGCCGCGATGGCTGGATCATGGTTCTCGATACCAAAGGCATCAATGTCTGGTGTGCGGCAGGCAAGGGGACGTTTGGAACCGCGGAGATTGTCAGCCGAGTTGCGGCCGCCCGTCTGGCCGAGGTGGTGTCGCATCGAAGCCTGATCCTGCCGCAGCTTGGCGCCCCCGGGGTGAAGGCCCACGAGGTTAAGCGGCTGACCGGGTTTACGGTTCACTACGGACCAATAAGGGCCGGAGATCTTCCGGCTTACTTGGATTCAGGCATGAAAGCGACCCCGGAAATGCGGCTGGTCCGGTTCCGGCTTCGCGACCGTCTCGCGCTCGTTCCGGTCGAACTAATCAGTTGGGGTAAGTGGGTGATACCGATCGCGGCTGTGCTGGCGATCGTGTCCGGTTTCGGAGACGGCGGGTATTCGCTGGATCGGGCGGCATCGGTTGGGCTGTTGGTCTCGGCAGTCTTGATAATGGGTCTGGCGAGCGGGTCGATCCTCACCCCGGCGCTCCTTCCGTGGTTGCCGGGTCGTGCGTTCGCTGCAAAGGGCGCCTGGGCGGGTGTCCTCGTTTTGGCCTCGGTAAGTGCGGCGTTGTTCTCTTCCCTCGGTTCAACACTTGACTGGGCCGATGTCACGGCCGCTTATATGCTGGCCCTGGCCGTTGCCAGTTTCACTGCGATGAACTTCACCGGGGCCTCGACCTATACGTCGCCTTCCGGCGTGCGAAAAGAGATGCGCGTTGCGGTTCCAATTCAGATTGCGGCGGCCGCTGTCGGATTGATGTTCTGGATCGAGGGGAGGATTGTGTGATCGCCCGCCATCCGCACGGCCCCCTGGGGGAGATATAATGGTCGGTCTGAGATACCTAAGTAACGTCGTCTCGCTCGAGCTGGACCGCTCAAAATGCAACGGCTGCCGGAAGTGTGTCGAGGTTTGCCCGCACGCGGTGTACGTTATAGAGGAAAAGCGAGCGATTATCGTAGATCGCGACGCCTGTATGGAGTGCGGGGCGTGCGCCCAGAACTGCGAACCGGGGGCGATCACGGTGCGAAGCGGGGTCGGCTGCGCGGCGGCATTTATCTACAGCGCCCTCACAGGAACAGAGCCTTGTTGCGGCGACTCCGGATCGCCCACTTGCTGCGGATAGACGGAGCAATTGATAAATGATCGGGCAGGAACACAGGCACGTGCTGGTGGTAGGCGGGGCGGGGTATATCGGTTCGGTTCTTTGCGGGGTTCTGCTCGATCGGGGCTGGCGGGTGCGCGTGCTCGACGCGCTCCTTTACGATAACTCCTCGGCTCTGGATCATCTGGCCGGACATTCTATGTTTTCGCTTATAAAAGGCGATCTCCGTGTCCGTAGCGACACCCAAGGGGCGATGGAGGAGATCACGGACGTTGTCCTTCTGGCTGCGCTGGTGGGAGACCCGATTTGCCGAAAGTACCCGGATCTGGCGCGGCAGATCAATGAGACAGGCACGCTCGAGTTCATTGACAGTCTGGGCGAGTATTCGATCAAACGGCTGGTGTTCATGTCGACCTGCAGTAACTACGGACTTCGTACCGACGACCAAGCTGCTACCGAAGAAAGTGAACTGAACCCCAAATCGCTCTATGCTGAGACCAAAGTCAAGGTGGAACGGTATCTGCTCAGTCCTGCGAACAGGTTTAATCTCAGCGTGACCGTGCTTCGGGCGGCCACCGCTTACGGGATCTCTCCCCGGATGCGTTTTGACCTGACGGTCAACGAGTTCACGCGTGAGTTGGCCCTGGGGCGAGAGCTGCTCGTTTACGATTCCGACACCTGGCGGCCGTACTGCCATGTGACTGACATCGCAGAAATCATCACGCAAGTCCTGGCAGCCGACAGCGACAGGGTGCGGGGTCAGGTATTCAATGTTGGCAGCACTCCCGAGAATTACACCAAAAAGATGTTGGTGGACCTACTTTTGGAACATTTTCCGACCGGAAAAGTCCGGTATCAATCCGGAACAGTGGATCCCCGGAACTATCGCGTGTCTTTTGAGAAGCTCCGAACTGTTCTGGGTGTGGAGCCGGGGCGGCGTGTCCGCGACTCCGTGCCGGAACTGATCAGGCAGATACGCGAGGGTCGATTCGCATCGATCGATGGCGTTGCTGGCAGTTACGGCAACTACTCACTCCACCGATAGCGAGTCGAATCCTATATCACACAATCAGTTAGCGGGACGACTTGGGGTGGGCAGACTGCCTGCGTCGGAGGGCGTGTGGCGAACGCGCCGGGAATATCCCCGAGGGTCGCACAGTGGCCAAATGGAACAGAGCGGGGTCACACAGTTGTTTGTAATACATAGGGGGGCACAGGGATTTACAGCGAACGCATAGTATGAAGAAATAGGGTGTGTAGAATTCATGCTAACATCCGATATATGTTTGTGTTACGCCTCTTTTTTTATTGACAGTGGGGCATTAAAACCGGTCATAAGAGGTGGTATTACATAGGACGGAGGTGCTTGGACTGCACCTGAATGATGTCAAGGAGAGGACGCATGCCTTTTGATATCGCTCGCGGCCATTCTGGCCTATTCGCTAACAATTCAAATAAACATACCAGCATCATTGCGAGAAGGAGTATTGGTATGAAACCAAAAGCATTGCTGGCTGCGTTGGTGCTATTCTGTGTTGGGGCCACGGTTGTGTGGGGCGCCACCACGGGCGCCATCAGCGGCGTCATCACCGATGCCCAGACCGGTGAGCCCGTTGTTGGGGTGACGGTCATGGTCATGGGCACCAACCTGGGAGCATCCACGGATGTGGACGGCCGCTACACGGTTATCAACGTGCCGGTCGGTACCTACACCCTGCAAATGAGCTCGGTGGGGTATGCCACGGTGGAAGTCTCCAACGTCTCGGTATCGGTCGATCTGACCACCTACCAGTCGCAGACCATGAGCTCCCAGGCTACCGACATCGGTAAGACCATTCAGGTCGTCGCGGAGAGAAAACTGGTGATCGAGGACAAGACCACCTCGGTCAACATCGTCACCCGCGAAGAACTGCTGGCCTTGCCTACACGAGGTTTCGAGCAGGTGGTCGGTATCCAGAACAGCGTCGTGCGCATGAATTCCAACGTGGATACCCGCCAGCGCGGTGCTCGCCCAGCTTTGGCGACCGCGCCGGAAATTAACCTGCGCGGCGGTCGGCCCTCGGAAGTGGCCTACTATGTCGACGGCTTCTCCCAGCAGGATCCGCTGACCGGCCTGTCCACCGCCAACATCAACAACAACGCCATCAAAGAAGTGTCGGTGACCTCCGGGGCGTTCTCGGCTGAGTACGGCCACGTGGCCTCCGGTATCGTGAACGTCACGACCAACTCGGGAACCGACAAGTACCACGGCAATGTCGAGGCCGTCAGCGACAACATCGCGGGCGAGCTCGGCTACGACGCCTTCGATCAGAACTGGTACTCGGCCGACTTTTCGGGGCCGATCCCCGGCATGGAGAACGCTTACTTCTTCCTCTCCGGTGAGCGTCGCTACCTGGGTGACCGGCAGCCGTCGAGCAAGACCGGCGACATCTTCACCCGGTTCCATCTGGACAAGTACTTTGACCAGCCCTGGCAGAAGCCGTCGAACAGCCTGAAAGGTTGGTCTTACCAGGGCAAGCTGGATTTCGACATCTCGCCGACTTTCAAACTGGCCCTCAGCGGCAACGGCTCGATCGACATCTGGCAGCGGTATATCCACAACTACATGAACCCGGACTTCCCGCAGCAGGTGAAGTACTCACCCTGGTACGATGATCGCAACCTGGGTTTGAACGCCAAGATCACCCACACGCTGAGCAGCAAGACGTTCTACAACCTGAGCGCGACGTATTTCCAGGTTACTCGGAAATATGGCGACGGAGTTCTTCAGGACGATTTCTACTTCCAGCAACGCCCCAATATTGACACGACGTTTGATGTCGACAGTAATATCGTGTCTATTGATACTACAATAATGACAAGGTATCAGCGGGAATTCGCCAATCCGGAGCAAGACCCATTTCAGTTGTTCCAGGAGGGGATTCCAACCTACGCCAGTGACATTTACGACTCCGTCGAGGTCGGCTCACCGGAAGACGTGGTAGTTGCTTACACGCCCTCGTTCTTTGATCAGTATGAAGATCGGCGCTCGTCGTACATCGGCACCAAAGGAATGCTGACCCATCAGTTCAGTACCGGTAATACCGTGGTAGCGGGATTCGACTTCCAATACCATACACTCCGGTTCTTCCAGGATCTCGTGCCCACTTCCGTACGAGGTTATGACAATCGAAACGTGAACCACTACGGCTTCGACACGACGGGCAACGTGGCCGATCCTGCCGGTGATTACAACAATACAAAACACCCGATAAACCTCGGCATATTCCTGCAAGATCGTCTCGAATATCGCGGTTTGATCGTGCAGGCGGGACTTAGGTTTGACTTTTTCGATTACAACGCCAAGCGTTTCCGGGACATTCACTCTCCGTTCAATCCTGCCGGTAGCGACCCGGATTCCGCGGGTGTGCTTGACCCATCGGATTTGGAAGACTCCAAGAAATTCACGCGCCTGTCGCCGCGTTTGGGCATCTCCTTCCCGATCAGCGACCGCACCCAGATGCACGTGAACTACGGTATCTTCTACCAGAGGCCGGATCTGACCAATCTGTACGCGGGTCTGAACTTCACGGGAGAACGCATCGGCGCGGGCTCTTACTATCCGCACCCCTCTCCCAACCTGGAGCCGGAGACGATCACTCAGTACGAAGTTGGCATGACTCACCAGTTGGGTGAAAACACAGCCTTTGATTTCACGGCCTATTTCAAGGACGTGAAAGATCTTACCCAGATCTTTCACGTGACTCCCGCCGATCCCTACGTCTACGATGTCTACGGCAACGTCGACTACGGCACTATCAAAGGCATGGATTTCAGCCTTATGATGCGGCGCACCCGCAACATCAGCATGAACCTGAAGTACTCGCTTAGTTATGCGTCCGGCACCGGTTCATACAGCCAGTCCCGGTACAACATTGCGTGGAAGAACCCGGATGGCGTCCCCATGCGGACCAACCCACTTGATTATGATCAGCGACACAGCATAATCGGGATTTTCGACGTCCGTACAATGTCGGGACAGGGACCGCGGTTCGGTGATACGTATCCATTGGAGAACACTGGGCTGAATGTCATAGCCCAGGCGGCGAGCGGATTACCGTATACGCCGATGTTGCCGTACGACGCGGTGGCCATCAAGTCCGTTCAGCAGAACCCGACCGGACCGATCAATTCGGCCCATCTGCCCTGGACATTTTCCATTGACTTGAAACTGGAACGCACGTTCAAGTTTGGCGGCTACCAAATGGTTCCCTATCTCTGGATCAAGAACCTGTTGGATTACGAGAACGTGATCGCCGTATACGAGGGGACAGGCGAACCGCATACCACCGGTTACCTGGAGACCCAGGAAGGTCAGCTCAGGTCTTCCGATGCTAACATGAACGAACATACTGGCCAGACTGCTGGTGAGACGTTCCGGGATCGATATGACTTGCTTCAGAACAACCCGACCAACTGGCTGAATCCACGGATGATCATGCTTGGCGTCCGGATGTCGTTCTAAGGGAAAGTGAGGATAGTTGATATGAAATTCAAACTTCTGGCAGGCCTGATGGTACTGTTGATCGGGCTGCCCATAATGGCCGCTCCGCCGACAGGAAAGTCGGCTCGTCCCTCGGCCCTGACTGTCGACAACACGACGTACATCGATGCGAACAACATTCTAATGTTCGTCACCAATCACGGCAACTTTGGGCGTGATTTGGGAGGTGTTTTCGGCAATGACTATGGTACCTACTGGCCGTTCACCACCGTTGAAGCCATAGACAACGGCAGCAACACTACATCGCCCTATTATGCGGGTGGTCTATGGGTAGGTGCTGTCGATTCCGCGACAAATGATACGCTGGTGGTGGTTTCCGAGTACAGCTCCGAATACGTGCCGGGGCCGTCGCTTGGTGGCACGTTCCAGACTGATCGCCCGGAATTCAAGGTGTACAAGGCTTATAAGGACAGCCTGATTGAGATCGTAACAGCTGAGAGTACGTACTACAGATCGGACTACCTTGCAAGCCTGGCCTGGCCGATTGACCAGGGGGCGCCATGGATGGTTGATACGACGTACTATTTTGATACGTCGGTAAATCCGCCTGATGTGACCATTAGATCAATTGATACGCTCCCTAAGTTCTTCGGTGATCAGGTCTGTTGGTCGGTATTCAATGACTTTGATCCTGCCCAGCATAACAACGACAACGGCGAGACCGCGCCTCTGGGGCTTGAGATCAAGCAGGCCGTTTTTGGTTTTGATCGTGAAGATCCACTGGGCGACGTGGTCTTCGTTCAACTTCAGATTTACAATAAGGGCACCAAGACTCTCGAGCAGTGCTTCTTCTCGATCTGGTCTGACCCGGATTTGGGCGGCGCTGGTGATGATCTTGTAGGCACCGACGTCGACCTTGACCTCGCCTTTACCTACAATGCTGATAATAGTGACCAAGATTACGGATCAGTTCCGCCTTCCATAGGTCTCGACTTTTTCCAGGGACCGTTGGAGTTTACCGGCAACCCGGACGACTCCGCCAAGATGTGGGGCGAGTGGTGGTACGGGTACGTGAATCTCGGTTTGTTCTCATTCAACAAGTACATCAACGGTACCGATCCGGACAACTATGTTGAGACCTACCAGTACATGCTGGGTCTTGACGCGAAGAACAATGGCGCGCCTTTTACAAATCCTGTGACCGGAGAGGTGACGCGATTTGTGATGTCGGGGGACCCGGTGCGAGCCAACCCCCTCCTCGACTGGCTGGATATCGCTCCCGATGACCGTCGTCACATGCAGACGACCGGGCCGGTCGTCTTCCGCCCCGGAGACAGCACCGAAATCCTCTGCGCTATTGTTGTAGGCAAAGGTGGCGATCGGAAGTCCTCGATTTCGGTTATGAGGTACAACGATAGGTTCGCTCAGAGCGCCTACGATGCGGACTTCGATCTGTTGGATCCGCCAGCACCTCCGGTCGTCAAAGTGGCGGAACTCGATGGCCAGTTGACGCTCACCTGGACCGATGCTTCCGAGGTCACTCCGGGCGACTTTCCGTTCGAAGGCTATACGGTCTACCAGGGAGAGTCTGCATCCGGTCCGTGGACGCGCATTGCCAACTTTGACCTCATAAACGGCGATGCCCAGATTCAGGACGAAGTGCTTGATCCTCTAACAGGCGCACTGGAAGTGAGAGCTGTCAAGTTCGGAACTGACAGTGGCATACGCCGGTATTTCGTCGTTGATCAGGACTACCTGACCGGACTGCCGCTTTTCAACCTTACAGAGTACTTCTTTAAGGTGGAAGCTTACTCATTCAAACCTGACGCCACCCCGAGAACCCTGACCTCGTCCAATCGCGACCCGATAATCCTGGTTCCTCAGGAAGAAGTGGCCGATGAGACGTGGCAGGGTGAAGTCGGCAGTACGGTTGAGGTTAAGCATACCGGTGCATCAGGTGGAGTAGTCACCGTCGAGATTCTGGATCCCTCGATTCTGAATGGCCACGACTACAGCGTGACGTTCCACTACTTCCCGCCCGATACGACTGTGTCTGTCCATCAGGAACTTGACAGCGTGACATACGACACGCTCACAGACACCTGTGCTTTCGAACTTCAAGGTGACACCCTGTGGGTAGCTATCCTGTGTGTGGACACTACCGAGTATTACGGCGAACCGGTGTACGATACTACGATTGATTCTGCAATGTACTGGAACCTAAATGATGTTACGGCGGGAACAGTTGTTCTGAGTGAACAGACCAACCAAACCGGCGATGACGACTACCGCGTTGCCGACGGTTTTCTGGTACGCGTTTCCGGTCCGCCACCTGACGCGGTTTTCGCGTCGTTCCAGGTTGTTGCTAACGGAGCCGGACCCTTGGATCCTCCCGAGGCCGGGGCCGCGTGGTTCGGCGACTTCCCTGTTCCCACTATTCTCGATCCTGATGGCTATCCCACCGATAACCAGCAGGTTGGTGACGGTCTATGGTTCTTTCACACCGGTGATAATGGTGGAACTAATGGGGGCGGCAACAGAGGGTCCTATGACGCGTTCCTTTCACGCACATTTCGTGATGACCCGGGCCGGTTCGCCCGTCTCGATGCCTACGATTGGGAGATGCGCTTCACCGGCTCAAATGCTAACCCGGGTGTAAACGGAAGTTATGGCTGGGAAGCTTTTGATGATAGTCGGTCCTATTGGGTGCCGTTCGAAATCTGGCGGATCGGTGTGTCTACACCGAACGATCCGTCTGACGACGTGAGACTGATTCCGTGGGTGTTGGGTGATCCGGCCGCCGTGGGAGATGGAAATGACATCTATGACATGTCCCAGTACGGCTCTGCCGCAGACGGTAATTGCGGTGGTGGCTGCGAACATTCGGTCTCGGGCGGCGATAACGACCCATACACAGATTGGGTGTACTGGAGGTTGCCTGAGGACAACAGTCCGGGTGAAGCAGGTTACAACGCCTTTGAAGCGGCCATGCTATCCGATCCGTTCAGTTGGCCGGGGAACGAACTGCCGGTGATGGATCGGACGGTTTTGGTCAACTGGAACGGCGGGATAACACCACCGTTCAACCAGGACCTGCCTGAGCAAGGGACGGTCTTCCGTCTAATCACCGAGAAACCCAACTCAGTCTCCGACGTGTTCACGTTCACCGTGCCTTCACCGACACCGGTTACACCGAGCGAGGACGCCCTGGCCAGAATCAAAGCCGTTCCGAACCCGTTCTATCTGTACGGGCCGTACGACCAGGCAGTCGGGAACTACGAAATCAAGTTCCACCATCTTCCGCGCAAGTGTACAATCAGCATCTTCAACCTGGCTGGGGATTTCATCAGTCGGATTGAAAAGGATGACGATTCGCCAATTGCCAGTTGGAATCTCCAAACTGATAACCGGATACCGGTTGCTTCCGGCATCTACATTTACGTGGTGGAGGCGCCCGGTTTCGGCCAGAAGGTCGGCAAGATGGCGGTCTTCTACGAACAAGAAATATTGACCATCTTTTAGGGCAAGGAGATGACTAACATGAAACCCAGAATTGTACTTTCAATGGCGGTTCTCCTCGCCTTGTGCATAAGCACGGCTTTCGCGGGGAACGCCGACCGAATCGGCAGCGCGGGTGCACAGGAGCTTCGGATTCCGTACGGCTCGCGCGGCACCGCCATGGGCGGTGCTGTGGTGGCCAATACGTCGGGCATCGAATCGATGTTTTGGAATCCGGCCGGACTGGCCACGCTCGAAGGTACGGAAGCGATGTTCTCGTACCTGCCGTATATCGCCGACATTGATCAAAACTTCGTCGGTATCGCGACCCATATTGAGGATTTCGGCACTATCGGTGCGGGAGTCAAGATAATGTCGATTGGCGATATCGAGGAAACGACCCAGGAAGCGCCGGACGGTACCGGGCGCATCTTCAGCCCGTCGCTGGCCGTGATTAACCTGACTTACGCCAGAATACTCACGGCTAACGTTTCCTTCGGGGCGACAGCAATGTTCATCAATGAACAGATCCACGAGGTCCGGGCAAGCGGCCTGGCGTTTGATGTTGGATTTCTCTACAATCCCGGCTGGCATGGCGTGCGCCTGGGCCTGGCTATGAAGAACTATGGCGCCGAGATGCAGTTCCAGGGCCGCGGTTTCGAGGTCCCGCTGGAGCCGCGTCGTCCTGGAAGCGCCAACGCCGCGTCGTTTGACCTGCCGGCGAGCATCAATATCGGCATGGCCTACGATTTCATCGACAACGGCGATAACCTCGCCACGCTGACCGGGAATTTCGCGGCCAACACTTATTCGAATGACGTCATCCAGGGCGGTTTCGAATACGGCTACAAGGGGCTGTATTTCATTCGCGGCGGGTACAACTACTCGCAGCAGGATGAGTGGATTCACGGTGCCACGCTGGGCGGCGGATTGACCCTCGAGATGGGCGAGACCCGGATGACTTTCGAGTACGCCTGGAACGAGACGGAGTTTTTCGATGACAACCAGTTCTTCAGTGTCAGCATTGGGTTCTAACTGCTGATCGGAGATCTGATTGACAAATCGGCCGGGCGCCCTGACAGGCGCCCGGCTTCTTTACGCCACTGAGTCCGCGGGAATGCCTTGACAGACAAAAGTTGTCCGCTATTTTGGGCGGGTGATTTGGGTTAAGCTGGAGGTTCCATGCCCCGTGTAGTAGACAACCAGCCGTTGAGCGACCTCATCTGGAAGATGCGTGTCGAGGTTCCGCGGCTGGTGGCCAAGGCCAAAGCCGGCCAGTTTGTCATAATCCGTGTCAACGACCGCGGCGAGCGGGTGCCGATGTCAATTGCCGGCCTCGACCGTCAGAACGGCCTGCTAACGATTGTCTATCAAGTAGTTGGCAAGACCAGCGCACTGATGACT
>JBFMGC010000004.1 GCA_040752815.1 Candidatus Zixiibacteriota bacterium | reverse complement strand
CCTGTTCATAACGGGTCAGTCGCTCGGCCTGCCGAATTGCCTGTAGACCGAACGGATTCTTGAGAAGCCCCGGGCTTCTCTGGATCAAGCGATGCGGCCACCCCCAAAGGGGTGGCCGCTTTGTTTTGTTTTGCAAACCCGCACGTCCGTTGAACCTCTAACTCGCCAATTCGGTCTTGAATAGAGCTGCCCCAGCCGTTACCTTCCGCTCCCGTATGTCTGAGTCAGGAGGATACTTGGGGGAAAGTTTCGCTCTTTTGGCGGCGGTTGTCTGGGCGCTGGCGGTAGTCTGTTTCAAGAAGAGCGGCGAGGCCGTGCATCCAGTCGGTCTAAATGTTTTTAAGAACATTCTGGCGGTACTGCTGTTTGTGCCCACGGCCTGGTTGTTCGGCGAAGTCTTGCTCAGGCCCGCGCCAACAACGGACTACCTGATGCTGCTCTTAAGCGGCGCGCTCGGCATCGGTATCTCCGACACCCTCTTCTTCATAAGTCTCAATATGCTCGGCGCGGGACGCTCGGCGATTGTTGATTGTCTTTACAGTCCATCGATCATCGCACTTTCCATTCCCTTTCTGGGCGAGACTCTGGGCGGCTGGCAGGTGGCCGGGCTGGTGGTGATCGTCTCCGCCGTGCTTTCAATAATGATCGAGCGGCACGAAGTCACCAGGGATCGCCGCCATCTTCTGGTCGGCGTGCTGCTGGGTGCGCTGGCCATGTTCACCATGGCGGTTGGGATCGTGCTCATAAAGCCGCTGCTTAGCCGATCTCCGTTGATGTGGTCCACGGAGATCCGCCTGATCGGCGGCCTGATTGTCCTGGCTCTGGTGCTGGCGCTGCATCCCTCGCGAAAAAACATACTCGTTTCAATCCATGCGCCGCAGCGCTGGGTGTACACTGTGCTCGGTTCGTTTCTTGGAGCGTACTTGTCCATGGTCCTATGGCTGGCTGGTATGAAGTACACGCAGGCCGCAACCGCGGCGGCGCTAAACCAGACGAGTAATATCTTCGTGTTTGTTTTTGCCGCGTTCATACTGAGGGAGCAGATCACAGCAGTCCGTTTGATAGCCATCGTACTTGGCGTGACGGGTGCATTTCTCGTTATGTTCGGACCTTCACTCTGACCGAAAGTGGCCGTTGTTGACTTATTCGCCCGTGCGCTGTTACTTCCACCAATGCACTAACCCCTAAACATCAGGATTACGCATGTCCACACCTTCCGCCGAATCCGCCGCTCCCCATGGACTTTTCGGCCAACTTGCGTCGATGAGCCGCCCGTTTTGGATGGTCAACATCATGGAGATGTTCGAACGACTCGCCTACTACGGGGTGCGGGTCGTCATTCCCATCTACATCGCCCAGGCCGATGAGATCAACGGCCTTCACTTCACGCAGACCGAGAAGGGCATCATCTTCTTCTGGTGGGCGGTGTTTCAGTCGTTGACGCCCTTTCTGTCCGGTGGCTTCGCCGATCGGTACGGCTACAAGAAAACCATTGCCACGTCGATCTTCATCAAAGTCCTCGGTTACATCCTGATGGCGACCCAGCGCGAATTCTGGCCGTTCCTGATCGGCTGCTGCGTGCTCGCCCTCGGCACGGCGATTTTCAAACCCGGCGTGCAGGGCACCATGTGCCAGTCGCTGACCAAGCAGAATTCATCGGTCGGTTGGGGGACGTTTTACATGGTCGTAAACATAGGCGGTTTTCTCGGCCCGCCGCTGGCACACTTTCTATACGGGATATCCTGGCCGGCGGTTTTCTATGGGTGCGCCGGGATAGTCTCGCTAAATCTGCTGATGCTTTTCACATACAAGGATCCGCCGGCCGGCGGAGTGCAGAAGGGCGACCCGTTTCACGTGTTCTGGATCACGCTGAAGAACATCTTCAACCTGAAATTGCTGGTGTTCATTCTCATCATGTCCGGCTTCTGGCTCATGTTCATGCAGTTGTTCGACATGCTCCCCAACTTTATCGTCGACTGGGTCAACAGCAGTCGCGTCGTGCACGACCTTGGCTTGCCGGACTGGATGCTGCAGCAGAACTCGCCGCGCTCGCCGCAGATCTCCCAGGAGTGGATGATCAACATCAATTCGGGACTGATCGTGCTCGCGGTCGTATTGGTGTCGTATCTGGTTTCGCGCATGCGCCGGGTGACATCGATACTGATGGGGATCGCCGTTTCATCGATCGGCCTGGTTCTGGCCGGGTTTACGACGTCGGGCTACTTCTGTCTCTTCGGCATCCTATTCTTCTCGGTAGGCGAGATGCTGGCGTCGCCCAAGATGAATGAATACCTCGGGGTGATTGCCCCCGAAGGCAAAAAGGGCCTTTACATGGGGTACGCCAACATTCCCAACGGAATCGGCTGGGCGTTTGGATCTCTGTTCGCGGGCCACGTGTACGATAATCTCGGCGATAAAGCCAACCTGGCCATAGATTATCTGCAGACGCAATTCGGGATCACCGGTGTCGAACGTACCGACGCGGTCAATAAGTTAATGGAGATCACGGGTAAGTCCGCCCAGGAAGTCACCGACCTGTTGTGGAACGTCTACGACCCATACAAACTATGGTACCAGTTCGCTGCGATCGGCATTGCCTCAGCTTTAGGGATGCTGCTTTACTCGCGCTGGGTCAGGAAACAGGAAGCACCGGACGTGTAGCCCGCACGCTTGTCGAGTCGAGATTATCGCAAAGCGATCCGCGTCTTAGTCTGCTCGCCACGGAAGCACGGCTGGTGTCAGTACGCGCCGGCGGAAGCTCGATCCGGGAGCATGCGGGTTTCGCTTGACCAAGCCGGCCCATTTTGTTATAGTAGCTGAGAAACACCGGGTCGCTTTCATCACACGTTTCTGACCAACTTTAACTACCCCGGGTTACGTACTAAAGTTAAGTCCAGGCTCCCCGGACTTTCATTAAAGCTTGAGGTGAGTCCATGAGAAAGCTGTTCGGACCGGTTCTGGTAGTGGCCGCCGGCGCGCTGGCCGCTGTCTTTATGCTGCCGATAACCGAAAAGGCCCCCTGGGATCTGGATCCCTCGGAGGCCGAGTACTATCGTCACAAGCGTTTTAACAAGCCCCCGAGGCTCAAAAGGCAGCCGTCGGATTACTTCTTCGAACAGCGCGCATTTCCTTACGACAGCATTCCCCAGCTACAATACCGCGAGGCTGTGGCTGAGGCCAAGTACCTGGCACGGCGTCAGGAGGCCGCGCTGGGCGCGGATGCCGTGGTCTGGGCCACCGCTGGTCCGACCAACATCCCCGGCCGAATAAGCTCCCTGGACGTGGATCCGACCGATCCTAATATCTTCTATGCCGGCTCCGCGTCCGGGGGGGTGTACAAAACGACCGATCTCGGTGCGACCTGGGATATCGTTTTCGGTGAGGACGGCACGTACTCCATCGGGGCGGTCGCAGTCGACCCGAATAATCCTCAAGTTGTGTGGGTCGGGCCGGGGGAACCATCGAACTCGATTGATTCCTATGAAGCCGACGGCGTTTACAAGAGTGTCAACGGCGGTTCCACCTGGACCAATGTCCTTCCCCTGGCGACAGCCAGAATAGGCAAGATAGTAATCGATCCGACCAACTCCGACCGTGTCTTTGTTGCGGTGCAGGGTGCGCGCTTTGCCGGCGCCGGGCCTGATCGGGGGTTGTATCGAACTGAGGACGGCGGTACGAACTGGACGCAGGTGCTTTTTGTCGATAATTCCACCGGCTGTGTCGATGTAGCATTTCACCCGTCGACCGGGACGGTGCTGGCAGCCACTTGGCCTTTCGGGTTCGGCCCCACCAGCGCCATCTACCGCTCCACCGCCCAGGGCGATCCTGGGACATTTACGATGATTTCCGGCACCGGCGGCTTGCCTGCTCCCAATGACTTCAGCCGTATCGGGGTGACAATCGATCCGAGTTCGAATTACTGTTACGCGCTGATAATCGGCAGCAATTACAATTTGTATGGTCTCTATCGAAGCAGCGACCTCGGCGTCAACTGGACGCAGGTTAATGACGGTGATATCGCGGGGACTTACGGCGGCTTCGGCTGGTATTTTGGTCAGGTTAGGGTGGCGCCGGGCAATCCCAACATCGTTTACTCGCTTGGTGTCACGCTCTGGAAGAGCACGGACTTTGGTGCAAGCTGGTTCGATGTGACCGGCACCACGCACGTAGACCATCACGCTCTGTACATCTCACCTTCGGACCCCGATGTCCTCTACGACGGCTGTGACGGTGGTGTCAACTACTCCAACGATGGAGCCTCCAGTTGGACCACATACTACAACATGGACAATACCCAGTTCTACGCCATCACCATGGATTTCAACAACCCGGAGCAAATCTACGGCGGCACGCAGGACAACGGCACGATGCGCACGCTGACAGGTAACCTGGGTGACTGGGAGCGTATATTGGGTGGTGACGGCTTCTACTGCCTGGTGGACTACACGAACTCCAATATCGTATTCGCGGAGTCGCAGTTTGGAAATCTGTTCAAGTCGACCGACGGCGGATTTAGTTTCTTCTGGGCGCAGAACGGCATCGATCCGGGCGGAACCGAAACCCACGGGTGGAACACTCCAATCGACATGGACCAGAGCAATCCGCAGGTTCTTTATTACGGAACAGAACTGGTTTATCGCACGGTCGATGGTGCAGCGAACTGGACACCCATCAGTCCCGACCTCACGGCCGGAAGCCGCTATATAACAGCTATCGCCTCGGCCAAAAGCGATCCGGATGTTGTGTATGCGGGTGCGCGGAGTGGAGAAGTGTTTGTCACCATCAACGGTGGCGGCAGTTGGACCGATATCGGAGGAACTCTACCCGATCGGTGGATAACGCGGCTAACCGTGGACCCCACCGACGCCGGAATCTGCTACATTACAATATCAGGGTATGTCGCCGAAGGGTCCAAGCTTCCGCACATCTATCGCACTACCAACTACGGCGCAACCTGGACCGATATCAGCAGTAACCTGCCCGATGCTCCGCTAAACGATGTCATCCTCGATCCTCACGAGGATCAAACCTTGTACGTAGCCAGCGACGTCGGTGTGTACGTCACTGAAGATCTCGGTGCCTCGTGGGCTCCGCTGGGGACGGGTATGCCGATCACGGCGGTGATCGACCTGGTAATGGATGCCAAAACGCGCAAACTGGTCGCCGGTACGCATGGCCGATCGATGTTTTCGACGGTTGTTCCATGCCCTGATGCCACCGACAGCGACGGCGACGGTGTCGGCAACCTATGTGATAACTGCCCCAGTGTCCCGAATGCAAACCAGGCCGACCTGGACAACGACGGTATTGGTGATATTTGTGACAACTGTGTCGACCCCGACGGCGACGGATTCGGCAACGACGGATATCCGGCGACCACCTGTGCCCTGGATAATTGCCCCACGGTGTACAATCCGACTCAGACGGACACGGATTTGGATGGAGTAGGTGATGCCTGCGAGGCAATACCCATGCCTCCGGTATTCGATTCGGTTTACTCTCCGTGCGTGGCGCTTGTGGTTAGTGACCAGGGGAATTTCGCCCGCCAGGGAACAGCCGGGGTAACTCTAGACTATTGGTTCCAGGGTGACTGCGCGTCGGTCTATGCCTATGACGGCACGCCGGTGATAGGCCGATTCACCGGCAGCGAGTACTTGCTCGATTTCTACCTGCACGGGAACAACCGCTTCCTGCGGCCGTCGAACGGCAATCCGATGCAGCCGACTGTATACACTGGTGATGCAGAGTATTTCAACAGCGGCACGTTCGTTACGAATGACGCAGCAATAGCTATCGAGAAGGCCTACTTCGCACCGCAGGAGTTCGATACCTGTAACTTTGTCATCCAGCGGCTGAAAGTATACTCGTGGGACGGTGCCACTCATACCAACGTGGCCATAGGCGAGGCGATTGATTGGGACGTGCCGACTTCTTCGGCAGCCAACAACATTGGCGTTGACCTCAGCGCAAGCCGAGCCATTTTCCTTCGCGGTATCGGCTCGGGTTGTCAGGACAATACCACCCGATACGGCGGCCAGGCGCTGCTCGGTATAGCCTATGGCGGCACCAGTTGCGTGGACACCAGCGTGGCCCCGCCTAATGCGCACACGCGTCTGAATTCTGTCGACATTTTCGCCACCGGCACGTTCGTACCAGAGGAAATCTACAATCTCATGCAAGAGACCGGTTATTTCCCGAACCTGTCATCGGCTGATCAATATACGCTGATGACCTTCGCGAACGGGCTGACCATTGGCCCTGACGACACCGTCTACGTGTTCTCAGCCCTGGTGAGTCTGCTGAGCGGCACTACGGGAGACCTGGCGGTGTCGATCGACAAGGCCAGGGCCTGGATGCTCGGCCATCTGCGGCCGGCTTGCACGCCGCCGGTCTCGTGCTGTGTGGGCCGGGTCGGCGACGCCAATAACTCCGGTGAAGACGAGCCGACCATTGGCGACGTGACTACAATGATCGACGCCAAGTTCATTACTGGAACCTGTAGCGGTGTGATTACCTGTATCGCCGAGGCTGATATTAACCAGTCTGGCGGTGCCGGGGCGACCTGCGAGGATATTACAATCGGCGATGTGACGATTCTGATCGACTACCTGTTCATTACAGGTCCGTCGGTCGTTTTGCCCGATTGCCTGTAACTCTAAGGGTACATCTACAGCGTGGTGGGCTACTCCCGGTGGCCCACCACGCTGATGGCCCACCCGCTTGCGGGTGGGGTGGCACCGTAAACACTTTTCCCACCTTACTCTTTCTCTCCGTCATGCCAGTCTCGATGGAGCGTTGACCAACCCTCGGATCCGCCATCAGCGAGTCCCGACCGCGCTTCGCGGACGGGACGTGGCAATCCCAACCTGCACCTGCATAACCTGTTGAGATTGCCGCGCTACGATGCGGCCGCGTGAACTCGGCGCATCTCCACTCACAATGACCCTGCGTTGGGCTTTTTCAACGGTCCCCTGAATCGGGAATCCATAGCCTCTCGCTCTGGCATAGGCCGGAACGATCATTGAGCCAACAAGCCTCGGGACGCCACGCCCTGAGGGGCGCGACGAAGATCTGACGCCTGCCGAGCGGAAGGTCGCAGGCGTGAAGCAAGTCTGCCCTGCACTTACTATTGATTGGTGCCATTGCGACCTGCCGCGCTGTCACAAATTCAAGTGTTCTTCCGCCAAATAGTAGTTCATCCGCGCTTCGAAATTGAGGGCATCGATGTCCTTGCGATCGAGAAGGGAACCTCCGTAAAGGGGAACAAAGGCATACGACGCGAATTCGCGCTCATTGCTCGGAATGGCGTCCAGACGCGCGCCGATGTTCTCGCGGTCGAGAAGCGTGCGAATGAGGCAAAAGATTTGTGGTCGTTCCCCCCGGAACAGCTCGATCGCCCAGGCAAGCGGCACGACTTCATATTCATCCCGGTGCAGGTGCAGCTCTTCGGCCACTTCCATGGACACCGCAGTCTCAATCAGATCGGATAGATTCTGGGACCTCGTGGTAAAGTCGACCATGCCGGCCACCGAGGGGCCGAGGGTGTTCTGCAGCGAAGCGAGTCGCGATGAGCGCTCGACCCGATGGAGGAAGCGATCGCCGCGTTCGTCGATAATCATCATCGCACACACGCCAATACAAATCGCCAGCGGATTGTTGTCAATTGTCGGCACGATGCACCCCCGGCGATAATAGTCACGAAGCGTCCCGCCCACCGACTGGAATCGCCTGTCCGGGAGATCGAGGGCCAGGCAGGTTCCGGCCTGAAGACCGAAGTCACACGGCTGAACAACCAGGTGCGGAGTACCGGAAGCGAGGTCTGCCGAAGCCAGTTTCATCACTGCCGGGCCGCTGTAGATGCGTCCCTCGGCGCGCATCTGGAAGGCGATCCGCTGGGCGAATTCGCGAATAGTCGGATCAACAATGCGAAACGATTCGGCGAGAAAGTTGAGGCGAACATCCGACGGCCGGACGCCATCGGGGCCGAAAAACCGCACGATGTCGACATAGTCCGACTCGTACTGGCGCAGACGACCAACCCGCCGCTCATCGACGGAGCCCGCGTAGTGCTTCGCGATAAAACCCGCCAGTTTAGAATAGTCCAAGTATTTCATCGGCCATGAACAGGACGGCTACGCCACCCACGGCCAGTATAGCGCCAAAGAAGGCACGAAGCGAGACTTTTTCTTTGTAGAAAACGATCACGTTGGGAATGATCCAAATCGGGGTTGTGGCGTTGAGAGTAGCCGCAACGCCGGCCGGAATCTTAGCTACCGCAATTAGTGAAGTCCAGACGCCGAGAAACGGCCCGCACACGGCGCCGCCGATCGAGTACAGCATGGCCGGGCGATCGCGCAGTGCGCCGAGAGTTTCGCCAAATCGGCCTCGAATAACCGCGTAGATCCATATCATTACGGCCGAAGTGAGCATGCGCAGGAACGACGCCGGCAGCGGGTCCAAAATGCTCCCCGCATTGAGCATCGCGTGTTTTGACAATACCAGTCCGGCCGCCTGCCCGAATGCGGCGACCAGCCCAAGCGTGACGCCGCGAGCGAGGGTGCCGGCATCGGGATGATCGTGAGCGAGGTTGAATTGATTGTGGTTCTGATACCGCCGTTCGATCACCACCCAGGTCACACCGGCGATTGTGATAACGATGCCGAGAAGTGAAATCGGTTGGAGGCGCTCTCCCAGGAATACCCACGCGATCGCCGCGGCCATGATCGGCGCCGTGACCGTGACAAGTGTCAGCAGGCGGGGGCCGATCATGACGAGGGCCTTGAATCCGCAGCCGTCGCCGATAACGAGCCCGAGCAGGCCCGAGAGCGCCAGGTAGAAGACCTGAGTGCGGTTCAGGTCGCTCGGGAACAGCCGCCCGGAAGAAACGAGCAGAACTATGGCGTAAATCGCGACGGCGAAAAGTAAGCGAATGGAGTTTACACGAAAGGAGCCCACCCGGCGGCCGGCCTCGGCAAAGAACAGCGCCGTAAACGACCAGCAGAGCGCGGTTGTGAGGGCGGCAAGTTCACCGGTGTAGGTCATGATCGGGTCGATCCCGCTGTGCGTGGTGGACGTCTTCGTTCGCTACGAGGTCGTTGTCCTGTCTTATCTCAACCCACTCCAAAGAGGGTGTCTCAAAACCTCGATCTCTTGCATCAGGTCTTGCTTCGGGCCCGACTCGCTCCGCGGGTCGGGCCCGAAGTGTGACCTGACGCCGTTGACCGAGCGTGCGTTAGGGGCGTCAGTTCACGCCCCTTCTGCCTCGTTTAACGGTCAAGGCAAAAGGGGCAAGAACTGACGCAACTGTTTCGGCGTTCTTTGGGACGGCCTCCAAAGGGTGGGGCACCGAAGAGGAATTTGTAACGCCGGATCTGTCGGGCAGGGTCGCCCGACAGCACGATGTCACTCCGAGGGAAGGTCCACCGAGGCAGGTTTGAAGCAGACCCGCCCTACTCCTCCTGTACCACCACGGCGACATCGGTGACAGTGTCACCCTCATCCAAATGAATCAAACGCACGCCCTGAGTATTACGTCCGATGACCTTGATCTGGCTCACCGCCTGGCGATTGGCAATTCCGTTGCGCGTGATCAGAATCAACTCGTCGGTATCAAGAACCTCTTTTATCGCTACCACCTCGCCGTTGCGCTCAGAAGCCTTTACGTTTATGACACCCTTGCCGCCGCGATTGGTTACCCGGTAATCCTCAATCGATGTCCGCTTGCCGTAGCCGTTCTCGGTAACCACAAGCAGTGTGCTGTCGCGCCGGACGGCAACCATACCAACAACGTAGTCACCCTTTTCGATATTAATCCCCTTGACACCGTAGGCGGTGCGACCCATCGGTCTTACCTTGTCTTCGGGGAAGCGAATCGCCATCCCTTTGCGTGTGGCGAGGACGATCTCGAAGTTACCGTCGGTGACCACCGCACCGATCAGCTCGTCGCCGCTGCCGTTGATGGTCATCGCCGCGACCCCGGCCTTGCGCGGGTGCGAGAAGGCGTCGAGCGCAGTCTTCTTGATCACCCCCTGCCTGGTGGCCATGACCACGTACTTGTCGGCGGCGAACTCGCGCACGCGAACAAACCCGGCCACCCGCTCGGTTTTGGACATCTCACACATATTCACAATCGGCTTGCCCTTGGTCAGACGGCCGCCGGTCGGAATTTCATGCACTTTTACCCAGTAACAGCGCCCCTGGTCGGAGAAGAACAGAATGTAGTCATGGGTACTGGCAATGAATATGTGCTCGGCGAAGTCCTCTTCCTTGGTCTGAATGCCCTTGACGCCCCGTCCGCCCCGCTGCTGGCGACGATACGCCGACACCGAAAGCCGCTTGACATAACCGAGGTGCGAAATGGTAATGACCATCTCCTCCTCGGCAATGAGATCTTCGACTGTCAGCTCCTCGGCGGCATCCTGGATTTCCGTCCGGCGCTCGTCGCCGTAGTTCGTCACCATCTCCTTCGTTTCATCCTTGATGATCTGCATGCGCAGGGCCCTGGATTCGAGAATGGCCTTGTACTCGGCGATACGCTTGATCAGATCGAGATACTCCTCCTCGATTTTCTGCCGTTCGAGGCCGGTCAGCCGGGCCAGGCGCATTTCCAGAATGGCATCGGCCTGAATCTGACTCAACTTGAATTTCTTCATCAGGCCGTCGCGGGCGGTCGGTGTGTCTTTGGATTTCTTGATCAGTTGGATGACCGCATCGATATTATCCAGCGCGATCTTGTACCCCTCGAGAATGTGCGCCCGCTCCTCGGCCTTGCGCAAAAGGTACTGCGTCCGGCGCGTGACGACTTCATGCCGGTGATCAACCCAGGCCTGAATCAGTTCGCGCAGGGAAAGCGCCCGTGGAATCCCCTTATCGAGTCCGAGCATGATCACACCAAATGTCGTCTGCATAGTGGTGTGAGCGAAAAGCTGGTTGAGCACCACGTCGGTCTGGGCATCGCGCTTGAGCTCGATTACGATACGCATTCCGTCTCGGTCGGACTCGTCGCGCAGATCCGAAATGCCGTCTAGACGTTTGTCGCGAACCAGGTCGGCGATTTTCTCCAGCAGGTTGGCCTTGTTGACCTGGAACGGCAGCTCGGTGACAACTATGGCCTCTTTCCCGCTGCGCATGTGCTCGATCACCGCTTTGGCGCGAACGACAATATGACCCTTGCCGGTGCGATAGGCCTGGCGGATTCCCTCGCGGCCGTTAATAATGCCGCCGGTCGGGAAATCAGGTCCGGGCACCAGTTCAATCAGGTCCTCGTTGGTGCACTCGGGATCGTCGATCACAAGTTCGATCGCTTTGGCTATCTCCCTGAGGTTATGCGGTGGGATGCTGGTCGCCATGCCGACCGCTATACCGGTGGTCCCATTGCAGATGAGATTCGGGAATTTCCCCGGCAGCACCATCGGCTCTTTGATCGTCCCGTCGTAATTGTCCATGAACGCGACCGTCTCTTTTTCGAGATCGGCCAGCATCTCCATGGCAATGGGCGTGAGACGCGCCTCGGTGTAGCGCATCGCCGCCGCCTCGTCACCGTCGATCGAGCCAAAGTTCCCCTGCCCGTCGACCAGCGGATAGCGCATATTGAAGTCCTGCGCCATGCGCACCAGCGTCGGATAGACCACCTGCTCGCCATGCGGATGGTAATTGCCGGACGTATCGCCGCAGATCTTGGCGCATTTGCGAAACGGCTTGCCGGGTGCCAGGCCGAGATCATTCATGGCCACCAGGATGCGCCGGTTCGACGGCTTGAGACCGTCGCGAATATCCGGCAAAGCTCGGTTGGTGATCACCGACATGGAATAGTCGAGATACGACGATTTCATCTCCTCTTCGAGGAAGATGGTCTCGATGCGTTGACGGTCCAGATTCATGCGCAGGTCCTTAAATCCTAACAGTTTAGCCGACTTGGTCGACCTCGTAATAGTACCTTACCAAGGGGTGTAAAGCAACAAAAAATCAGTGCGTCTGCACAACCTAACTTATTGTTGTACTTAGCGTTACGGTGGCCGAATGGGTTGTCGACGGGAATTCGCCAGTTGTGTCCTTTTGGGTGCAAATTCAGTAAGCTGGACTGCCGTATCAGTTATAACGTCTATTGAGACGCGGACCATGCTTTACGAAGGGAGAACATTGGCGACGGTCGAAAGAGACATCAGGAAAGTGCTTGCGAAGCTGGAGTATGGTATCTATGTCGTATCAATGGGCAGCGGCCCGACAGGCAATGCCTTTACTGCCTCGTGGCTGACCCAAGTGTCGAGTGAGCCGCCCATGATTGTGGTGGCGATTCACAATCAGCACCGGTCGGCGCGTCTTCTGAACGAGCGGGATGGTTTCGTGGTCAATTTGCTCGGGCGAGGCGCCGAAGGAGTCGCCAAGACGTTCTACGGTCCGGCGGAAGCGGGTCATGACAGGCTGAAAGATGTCGCGACCTCGCCAGCTCCCAAGACGGGCTGCCCGATCATTCCGGGGGCGATCGGTTTTCTCGATTGCCGTATTGTTAAGCGCGTACCCTGCGGGGATCACACGGCGTTTTTCGGGGAGGTTCTCGCGGCGGAACTCAGCGGCGACACGGAGATCCTGACAAGCACTTCCACGCGCCTTCGTTACGGCGGATGACTTACTGACTTATGCCTGGCGTACCTCCGGGTGCACCAGGTTCTGGGAGCAAGCCAAGTATTCTTCAACGTATTGAGCCGTGGTGGACGAGGAGGTCCTCCACGCACAAGGCCCAAGGCGCCGCCTACAGGGGATGAACCTGCATTTATCGATTTCACCTTATCGTCAAGTAGCCTGCATGCGTGGCCGATAATTCATCAAAGGCCATGATTTACAAGCTCAATTTCAACGAAGGCGTGATGGAATTCTGCCGCAACCACGGCCGGGCGTTTCTTGAGGCGGCCGGTCCCAAAGAAGCGGTGCTGGCGGCGCGGGGGCTTTTCGAACATACGCGGGATGAGCGAGTCAAATCGCTCGGCCCGGGCCGGTTCATGGTGACGTTCAAGGTCAATCTCGACTATCGCCTGCCGCTTGTGCGCGGTGTCGAGAAAGCGGTCAAGCTCTTGCGGACAGTGGATCTGTATCAGGATGGCAGGTACATCGACCGGTACGCTGTCGCCACAGTGTTCATGGAAACCGGCAGCCCCGACTATCTTACGGACACCGACATCAAAGAAGAAATCTCGACCCTCCGCAAAGCCGCGGTCGTGGCTCGGGAAGTCCCCAGCGTGGTCGCGTTTATCGACTACGATATAGCGATCTACAATTATCTTGAACTGAACACTAAACAGGGTTATCGCAGCCGCGTGGTGCGCAAGACAAAAGTGACTAGCGCGAGTAAGTAACGGTGCCTCGGTGGCCCACCCGCTTGCGGGTGGGATTGAGATAACGCTCGCACGGGTGTCTGTCGGGCAGAGTCGCCCGACAGCACTTTACGCATCCCACCGCAAGAGGTGGGGCTCCCGTGTAACCCACAGCAAGCTCTGGACTACCAGTATCACCGGTCACAAGCACGCCGGCAACGGCGTGCCGGAGATAAACAGGTTGTCAATGAGCGTAGTGACGTCGCCTATCGTAATGTCTTCGTAGGTTGGAGTGGCGCCGCCGGATTGGTTGGCGTCGGCCTCGGGAAGCGAACACAGTTCAACTCCGCTTATGAACAGATGATCGATCAAGGTGGTGATGTCGCCGATAGTGACGTCGTCCAGTGGATCACAGTTGACATTGCCCACCGTGCCTACACAGTCACAAGCATCGCCGATGCCGTCGGAGTCGCCATCCTCCTGCCCGGGGTTGGCCACTAGCGGGCAGTTGTCGGCAATGTCGGCCACACCGTCGTTGTCGTCGTCTGTGTCACATACATCGCCCAGCCCGTCATTGTCATAATCGCGCTGCTCCGGGTTGGAGTCGGCCGGACAGTTATCGCAGGCATCACCAAGACCATCGCTGTCGGCATCCTCCTGGCCTGGGTTCGCAGCGAGCTGGCAGTTGTCGCTCGCATCGAGAGCGCCGTCGTTGTCGTCATCAGGATCGCAGATATCGCCGAGCGCATCGCCGTCGAGATTCGCTTGCGAGGGATTCGCCGCCAACTGGCAGTTATCCGTCACATCAGGCACGCCGTCGTTGTCATCGTCGGAGTCGCATACATCACCATCGCCGTCGCCGTCATTGTCCTCCTGAAGCGGATTGGCGGCGCCCGGGCAGTTGTCCTCGCTGTCGGGGATGCCGTCATGGTCGGTATCGGGCATACATGAAACCGCCTGCGTCTCGCCGTGAACCCAGTAGAACGGGAACCCTGGCATGTTGTCCGGATCGGGCCAGAATGCGTACCAGCCGTACCAGTTGTTCATGAAGTACTGGAAAATGTGGCAAAGGTCGGGGTCCGAACTGACATCGAACATCACGGATGGCAGTAGTCCGGTGAAC
This sequence comes from Candidatus Zixiibacteriota bacterium, assembly GCA_040752815.1. Taxonomy (NCBI): domain Bacteria; kingdom Pseudomonadati; phylum Candidatus Zixiibacteriota; species Candidatus Zixiibacteriota bacterium. Next base: position 117,654 of record JBFMGC010000004.1, on the reverse strand, counting down.
GTATCCGTGTACTCGATTCCGATGAAGAACGGGCGATCGACACACAGGGGAGTACCGAAATCAACTCTCCCCACCGCGGGATACGCGAATGATGCCGAATCACAGGTCAATGGGACACGAAGGAGCTCATCGCCGGGGCCGAGACAGCTATCCGCCGGGGAATACATGTCGAAAAGCACGACGTCCAGTTGAACCGGCCATTTGTAAGTGCGGGGGTCGTAGAAGTTGTTTGGATCCAGTAAAACGAACGAAAACCCGGTGACCTCGAACGGGTAGGTGGCACCACTGCAGGCGGCCGGATCGAAATATGTAACGGTGCGCTGGCCGGTCTTGTAAGTGGAGCTGTAACCGAGCACCGAATCGGCGACAAAGTGCCGCCACAGGTCGCACTCGGCATCCGATGACATCGCGCCCTGCAGGACGATTCCGCTGGCTGCAGGCACGGTCGCAAACTCGGCCGTGATTTGCTCGGCCCAGGCGCCGAGAGCGACAAGATACAGGGCAAAAAGTGTCATCGATAACAGGCGAAAGGTGGTATTCATGTCGTCTCCTGCGGTACTGATCGCTTCACAAGCTCATAGAATTCTTCGTTCGATATCTGACCGGGCACTCGGTTGAGTAACCAATCGTGTTTTGGCAGCATGCGGTAGTGCCCAGGATGAGTTCGCTCGTGAATTCATACGCAATATACCGGCCGGAACGCAACCGGTCAATGGATTGCTTGGGACAAAGGAACACGAGGGCCCGGCCCCCCCTCTTTCCGGGGGGGTCGCTGAGAGTGGAGGAAGTATTATCGCAGATCGTATCTAAGGAACGCGACGAATGCGGCTGCGAACACCAGCAGGATGTCAAAGGCCAGAATGCCGAAGTCAACCACGGTGGGTGCGATTGCGGAGGCAAGTGCAGCCACCGGTGGGACAAATCTCGGTAGATCGTCGATCTCTAGACCATCGCGGCTTCTCGATGCATCCACGGCGAGCTTGCTCTCGCCGTCCTCGTCCGTTTCCACGGTAATTCTAATCCCGCTGGTTTCGCCGGATTCTTCCTGTTTGGCCGACACATACCGGCTGAACTGATCGCGATATTGGCCCATGGCGTCCTCGTAGCGGGCTTTCGAGTCAGTGTCCGTTTCAGCCAGTGTCATGGCCGCAAGGTTGTACGCGCTGGCCGGCGACAGACGCGCCAGTAGCCAGGCCAGCCGTTCCTGTCTGATCTGACTCTGGCGGAGACCCTCGCGCAGCCGTCGATCGTATGCCTCGATCTCCTTCTCCATCTCTTTGTGGAGCGAATCCTGTACCCGAAGCGCCGACTCCTGGCCGGGGGAGAAGTCACGACCCGTGATCTTGTTCAAATGCTCCGTCCACTTCTCGTTGGCATATGCCTCCCGTTGCGCCTCGATTTCGGCCATGCGTGGAACTTCGACAATACCTCCCGCCGCCATCACGCCGGCTCTCGGAATGATCATGACGAATCCCACCCAAACCAACAGGGCGATCAAGAATGATACGGAGGATCGCCGCGTAAGGGTCGATACCAGCACACCGAGCAGTATGAAGAACGTAAACAGCAGTAGCGAGATACCGACCAGGACGGTTAGCCTCATCCAATGTGCAGCGGTCAGAGGAACGCCCATCGCCAACACTAACAGCAGGCTAAGCAGGATTGGGATGCCGAGAGGCAGCACCAGACCGAGCCAGGAGCCCGCGCATTTGGCAAGCAGGTATTGCGCCCGCGGCACGGCGTTGGAAAAGACAAGCTTGAGCGTGCCCGATTCGCGTTGACCGTTGACGGCATCGTAGGTAAACTGGATCGCCATTAGAGACAGCACAAACATGACGATAAAGACGAAGTCGACAAAGCGAAATACCGCAAAAATGGGGTCATCGGAGTACACACTATGGACCAGCTTCACCGGATCTTGCGCGGAGATTGTCGACCATCGTCCGATATCATAGCTGAGGCCGGAGACAAACACCTGCATGGGATCCGGCGCGCGATACGTGCGAGTGGCCAGCCGACCCCAAGAGGTCTCCTGACGTAGTTCCTCGTCGACCAATTGCGACCCCGCCTCGTATTGTCTCGTTGCCGACTGGTACTCGCGAATGCCAGTGAAAACGGAGAGGAGGATAAGGACGGAGCAGACCACGAACGAGCCCACGAACTTGGGACTCTGTACTATCGCTTTAAGTTCTTTCTGGATAAATGTGCTGAGCATGTGATAACTCCCTTGGGCGTTCTTAGCGCACGTCGTAGCGAGCAAAGGTAACGAAGGCGCCGGCGAAGAACAGTATGTTGAAGAAGGCGAGAAGGCCGATGTCGACCGCCGAAGCAGCCAGCGCCTCGAGCGTGCTCTGCGGTTTGAATTCGAACCGGGGCATTTCTCCCGGATCGATCCGCTCCGCTTCCTCCTGAGGCGCGCCATCGTGGATGCGAATCATCCTCACGCTGGCGCCGGAATTGAACCCCGTCTTGGCCCTTTTGAATTCGCCGAACGTGCGGCTGTATTCCAGTGCGTCCTGATGGAACCGCTCGCTGAGCGCGAGGGAAGTCCCTGCCAGATGCGAGATGGCCAGCGTTAGGGACGCCGTGGGTGACAGACGCGCCAGACCCAGGGCCAGGTGGCTCTGCCGTTCCTGCGCGTTATGACGCCGTTCATTGAGCCGGCCGGACAGCTCATCCATCTTCGACTGGCGCACATTAGTAAGCGAATCCATGTATTGGTTCAGTTTCTGGATAGGATCGCCCTCAGCCCCGGCCATGGTAATCGACATGTCGTTCAGAGCATCGAAGTACTCGTCACGCAACTGAGTGGCATAGCGGGCGATTTGCGAGGCGATTTCGTCCACCGACGGAACCTCGACCGCACGGCCCGCAGTTAAAACGGCCACCCGTGGAATTATCAGGACGCAGGCAATCCAGATCACGAGCATCACGAGAAAAGAGCTCGACGAACGCTGGGTCAACGCCGAGACCCCGACAGACAGCGTCAGAAACACGCCGAAATACAGAAATCCGGTCAACACAATCAGAAACAGACTTAGCCAGTGGCCTCCCGACATCGGCACCGCCATAATCGGCAGGAGCACTGCCCCGGCTATCAGTGCAATCAGCAGCGACGCGCCCAACAAGGCCGAACTCCCGAGCAGTTTGCCGACGATATATGTATGGCGAGGGAGGGCGTTGGCGAAGGACAACCGGAGCGTGCCCTGCTCTTTTTCGCCGCTGATGGCATCGTATCCGAGCAGTATCGCAAACAGAGAGAGAATCACCTTGAAGAGGAACTCAAGGTCGAGGAACTGGAACACGGCGTAGATAGGGTCCTCGCTGAAGCGGCTGTCCTGCACGGTGGGTTCACCGCGCCCTCTTACGATAGCAGTACGGCCTATATCGTTGGATACACCGGAGACGAGTGTCGCCAAAGGATCAGGAGGCAGGAACGCGATCGCCTCGCCCACCGCATTCCAATCAGTATTGGCACGGACCTGCCGATGCACCTGTTCGCGGGAGGCGTCGTACTGGTTGCGGTACAGGTGATATCTGGCCGCGCCGGCATAGAACGCGGCGATAATCAGCACTGCGCACGCTCCGAAAGTGATCGCGAACTTGGTCGAGCCGATCAGGTCGCGGATTTCCTTTTCGACAATCGTCCTAAGCATGACGACTCTCCACGGCGACGCCCTCTCCGTTGCTGCCCGCCATGTATCGCATATAGATTTGTTCAAGGTCCTGGCCGGCCAATTCCGACGCTTCTTTCTGCATGATTATGCGGCCTTTATCCATAATGGCAATGACATCGGCAACCTCGCGGGCGCGGAAAATGTCATGAGTAGACATCAGAATAGCCTTCCCCTCGGCTCGAAGTTCACCAAGCAGTTGGAGGAATTCGTGGCCCGCTTTCGGATCGAGTCCGGCAGTGGGCTCGTCGAGGAGGATAGCCGGCGCATCCTTAAGGATAGCGATGCCAATACCGCATTTCTGGCGCATGCCCTTGGAGAAGCCCTTGAGCCGTTTGCGGTGAAACTCGCGCGCCAGACCGACCCGATCCAGCACGCGGTGGTAATCATCGGCGGTGTAACCCGTTTTGCCGCCCAGGCGGGCGAAGAAGTCGAGATTCTGCAGCGCAGTGAAATTCGGGTAGAGCATGACGTTCTCGGAAACGAAGGCGACTTTTCCCTTGGCTCGGAGCGGTTCCTTGTGCGACACAATGCCGCAGACCCGGGCCTCTCCCTCGGTCGGATCAAGGAGGTTCAAAAACAAGTTGATGGTCGTGGTTTTTCCCGCACCGTTGCCGCCGAGCATGGCGAATACTTCGCCCGGCATGACACTGAATGAAACATGGTCGAGTGCCAGTACGCCGTCTTCGTATCGCTTGGTCAGACCGAATGCTTCAAGACGCGGGCTGGTTGTATCACTGTAGTTTTCCACAATTACCTCTCGTGCATGATGTAGCAGTTTATCGTCGGGATAGTCGAATGCCGTACACCACAATCCCGCCGACCAATCCGACAAGTGCCAGAACGATGGCGATCGTGCCCAGGACATTTGAAGCAGGCTGAATTTCGATCGTTACCGTTTTATCGGTGGCGTGCACCGGCTGGTTGTTCGACGTAGCGCTGGTGCGAAGGCGGACTTCGTACTTCCCGGGGGATATCTTTTCCGGCGGAGTGAACTTCATGTTTACGCGCGCTTCTTCTCCGATACCGATCGTAGGAATCGATAGCGGCATGATCTCCTTGCTCCATCCAAGCGGCATGTCGGCGCGGACCTCGGTGTTGTCAAGGCGACGTGACCCCTCATTGACAATATCCACCGCCATAGTCACGGATTCGCCGCTGTGAATTGCGTAGTAAAGCTGTGGCGAGCGCACCAGCAGCTCTCCTTTGCCGCGGGGAATCAGTTCGAGCCGCACAAAACCGATGTCGAGACCTTTTATCTCCTGTTCCGTCCACTGCCGGGCGGGCAGATCCTGAAGCCGGCGCGCTTTCTCCCGGGGCAGGACCAGAACGTAGAACGGGATAGCGGCGTCCATAGCGACATCGGCGGCGCTTCGATCAGGCAGCGTCACTTTAAGCGCCGCGCGCTTGCTCCGGCTGCTCTCAGTGAACTTGACCTGGCTCAGCCGGGCCGCGCCGGTTGAATCGGTGAAATAGCGGTTAATGGACTTGGGCAGGTTTACGACCTCGAGTGAGAACGTGTTGTCCAGGCCGCTGAACAGCTCGAGGGTAAGGTCGAAATTGGCTGATTCGCCCAGGTCGACCTCCTGTGAGAACTGTTCCGACTGAACCAGCACACGGTTCACCGACGCGTCCTTCTGCAGGAAGATCTTCATGTTTCGCTGGGCGCCATTGCCGTAGATCAACATGACCGTGACCGCATCGAGATCCTGAAGTAGAGTGAAGTCGATCTCTTTCGGCTCGCCAAAGCGGAGTTCTTCGACCTTAGCCTCATACGGCTGGCTGATTATTGCGTTGTCATCGTTGAGCAGGCTGACATAGATGTTGTGCGTGACATCCGGCTGCAAGGAGCGAAAGAGATCGTCCTCGACACCTATCAACTGGCGGAACTCCTCGGAGCCGCCCGAGGTGTTGGCCAGGGTCAGGCGAACATGCTTACGGCCATCGGGCGCCTGACTCTTTACGGCACGAGTAACCGAGACATACTGTTCCTCGAACAATACCGCCAGCAGCGATTGCTGGTAGTTGACCTCGGCATCGGAAAACGCGCGGCGCGCCTGATCGAGATGCGTGCTGGAGATAAGCTGCCGCGAATGAAGCTCCTTCTGGCGTTCAAAATCCTGGCGTGCGACCTCGTATGCCTCTTTGGCGCGCTTGAGTCCAAGCAGGCGATATTTGTCATCGCGCTGATTAAAGAAATCACCCGACTGACCAAGCACCGGGGCAAGGGGGAGCAGGCCGGCCAGAACGACAAGCAGTGCGGCGGAGGCAAGTCGCATTGAGCTCTCCCGCTACTTTCTGATCCGGATCAGGCCGGTCGGGCCTTTCGGCTTGATGAAGGTGAGGTTCGATGTCTGCCCTTTGCTCTCTACAGACAGCGCAATTGTATCCCCCTCCCGGCACTGGTTGTAGCGTTCGGTCAAATCCAAGGCGTTAGAGACGGGCTGACCCTGCAGGGCCGTAACTACATCACCCTCCAGTAATGTCGCCGGAATCGGGAAATCGGGCGGCATGGGGAGTTTTTGTTTTACCACGACTTTGCCGTCGTCATTGCTCAGCAATACGGCCATCTCCGGCCACGGTACCGAGTTCTCATCGGCCTCGACCCTGAACATCATGCGGCCCTGAGTCGGCCCACCCTCTTCGATAGTCACTTCGGTAATCGGCTGGGCGGATAGCTCGCGCGCGGCTGCAATCTCATCGTTCGTGGCCGCCGCGTAAGTGACAACCACCGGGCTGCCCTTCCTTAGAATACCGAGTCTAATCTCCTCACCCGGCTTCGCGGCGCTGAGCACACGCCCCAGTTCTTCAAGAGTCTTGACGCTTTCTCCGCCGGCGCTGACAATGCAGTCACCCGTTTTGATATCGATCTGACGGTATTTCTCCAGGCGAGCGGCCGGCGGAATCACACGCAGCACGCGTGGGCCGTCAGGCGTGGATTCGACAGAGGCCCCCAGTTCGACAATCTGATAACTCGAATCAACCTGAATTGAAACCGACTGCTTGTCTTGTGCCGTGGCGCTAATTCCCAAACTCAGGGTTAAGGCAACAACAACGAACAGAAAACCGGTTCGAATCCGTTTTGACTTGCTCATCCAAGAATCTCCTCATGAAGTTTCACGTCCAACTGGCAAACTGTACGGTATTAATACCCCGCCTGTTCGGCTCTGTGGAGTTAAGTTACGTTACAGATCGTTAAGAAGTGTTAATTTGGGTTTTGCAGAACCACGTGCTACCGTATACTAAACTGAGTATGGGACTATCGACCCGAACCGTCTGGATTATTACGGCCGCCATGGTGATTGCGCTGGCCGGACTGGTGGGACTGCAGGCATCGCTCCTCGGAAACGCCATGGAATCGCGAGAGCAGTCTTTCCGGCGAAACGTGCTCGCGGCGATGTCCGACATAGCCCGCGGACTGGAGACTGCCGAGACGATCTCGGCCACCCTGCACGTGGTGGACAACGCCCGGCGGATGGTAATCCGAGCGGCCACAATCTCTGATGATGGCGCCGGCAGGCGGCTGACTGACTCGACCTTCTTCTTTCAGTTCGCCCTGGCCGATTCTATTCCGGATCTTGACAGGCACCTGCTTGCCGTCTGTGAGTCATCGGCTGACACGTCGGCCGTCATGTTCCAGTACCTCCTGAGGGACACGAATTTGGAGGTGCGCTTTGTTGGCGACAGCACTCTGGCGGTGGATTCGGTTATCGCGCGCGATTCTCTGCGCCTAGGGGTGATCCAGAGAGTGATCGAGCGCATCGAGTCAGGTCAGTGGCTGCCTATAACCGATCGAATCGATCCTGGCCGTCTCGATTCACTCGTTCGCGACGCTATGGGTGAATATGGCATCGCCTTAAGACCCGTCTACGCCGTTTACTCGGGAGCCGACACCACCGTGCCAATTGAGAGCGCCCCCGGTTATCGCGAGGAGTTGGCGGCATCGGAATTCCGAACCGACTTATTCCCTCATGATATTCTCGCCGTTCCGAACAGCCTCGTGCTCTACTTCCCGGGGCGGGCTGTCTACATGTGGCAGCAGATCGGCCCCATGCTGGCGGCCACGGTTTTCTTCATGGTAGTGATCGTAGGCGTGTTTGCTTACTCCGTGAAGACCATCGTGGCCCAGCGCCGGGCAGCACGGCAGATGGTTGATTTCGTCAATAATATGACTCACGAATTCAAGACGCCCATTTCCACGGTCGCCCTGGCCTGCGAGGCGATCCTGCGCCCTGATGTGCTGCCCGACCCCGAGCGCGTGAGGCGCTTTTCGCAGGTCATTGTCGACGAGAACCGCCGCATGCGCCATCAGGCGGAGAAGATTTTGCAGATGGCCGCTCTCGAGGAACACCGCGGGCACCTGCAAACAGCGCCTGTGGATCTGCACGAGGTCATCCGCAACGCCGTGGAAAGCATAAGTCTTCAGGTCGGGCAGCGCGGCGGACGTATCACGTGCGATCTTGGGGCCGGCAGTAATGTCATGGCAGGCGATGAGCTCCACTTGACCGGCATCATCTACAACCTGCTGGACAACGCCAACAAGTTCTCGCCGGAATCGCCCCAGATCAGTATCAGCACCGAGGATGCGGCCGGCGGTATCAGGATCACCGTCTCCGACCAGGGCGTCGGTATTTCGTCCGAGGACCAGAAGCACATTTTTGATAAGTACTTTCGTGTCCAGCGCGGAAACATCCACGAGGCGAAGGGGTTCGGGCTGGGACTCAGCTATGTCGCCCTGATGGTGCGGGCGCATGGCGGAACAGTTCGGGTGGAATCGGAACCAGGGCACGGCACCCGGATGATTCTCTGGTTCCCCGTGCTACGGGCAGACAAGGACCCAAGGGGGCATGACGCGTGAAGGGTCGCGTGCTGCTGCTGGAGGACGACCCCAACCTGGGGATGATCGTGCGCGAGCATCTCCAGATGAACGGTTTTGAGGCGGTGCTTTGCGCCAATGGCGAACAGGGCCTCGAGCAGTTCCGTCGCGAGCGTTTCGATCTGTGCCTGGTCGATATCATGATGCCGCGTGTCGACGGCTTCACCTTTGCGCGCGAAGTGAGGCGGAGGAATCAGGATGTGCCCCTGGTATTTTTGACCGCTAAATCACTTAAGGAAGACAAGATTGAGGGGTTCCGGATCGGCTGCGATGACTATATAACCAAACCGTTTTCAGTCGAGGAACTACTGCTCAGGATTCAGGCAGTCTTGCGGCGAACCGGCGGCCTTGGCTCGGAGGATACGCGCACTGAGTTCGAGATCGGCAGCTACACCTTCAACTCAGTAACGCGCACCTTGAGGTCTGAGTGCGAGGAACGGCGATTAACCCCAAAGGAGTCCGATCTTCTGCGCCTGCTCTGCGTGCACCAGGACAAGACTCTGGATCGTACCCTGGCTCTGCGCGAAATCTGGGGTGATGACAGCTACTTTAATGCCCGCAGCATGGATGTGTTCGTATCTCGTCTCAGAAAGTACTTCACCGACGATCCTCGAATAGAAATCTCAAGCATTCACGGGGTAGGTTACCGGCTGACTGTCAGCAACCTGTAGGCGGGGAGACGACTCACCCGGGGATGAGATCTTTTGCATCAGATCCCACTCTGAACCCGACTTGCCCGGCGCACAGTCAGCGTACTGGCATCGGTTCGGCAAATAGAGTATACTCCCCGGCGTCACCCAGGGCGAAAGCATCGAAAGGAACGCGTATGAAGTCATTTAAGATGACCAATGTCTCAGTTAGTTCATGCCTGTTTGTTGTTGCTGTGGCCACAGTCGCCTGGGCGGCGGAGGACAGCGTAAAAGTGGACAGCCGCTGGGTATCAGAAGCGGCGAGATTGATCGATCTTGAGTTCACGCCGGAGGAGCGCGACTCGATGCTGACCGATCTGGCGGACAACATCGCCTTCTACCGAGCCATTCGCTCAGCCACAATTGACAACTCTGTGCCGCCCGCTCTCGTTTTCAATCCGATTCCCTCAGGTGCAACATTCGATACCGTGCAGCGTCCTGTCAACTTTGGGCCGCCTCCGCCGGTAAAGCGCCCGGCCGATTTGAACGATCTGGCCTTCAGCAGCGTGCGCCAGTTGTCCGAACTGATACGTACCCGCCAGGTAACATCGGTGGAACTAACCGAACTCGCGCTCAGCCGATTGAGGAAATACGATTCTGTTTTGCACTGCGTTATCACAATGACCGAGGAGCTTGCCTTGAGGCAGGCTGCCGTTGCCGACAGCGAAATCGCCGCAGGGTACTATCGCGGTCCGCTTCATGGGATTCCTTATGGCGCTAAAGACCTGTTGGCTGTCCGCGGCCACCCGACCACCTGGGGCACGACGCCCTATAAGGGCCAATACATTGACCGTGACGCCGCGGTAATCCACAAGCTTTCTGAAGCGGGAGCTGTCTGTGTAGCCAAGCTCTCCCTAGGCGAATTGGCCTGGGGCGATGTCTGGTACGAGGACACCACGCGCAATCCGTGGAATCCGGCCCAGGGATCGAGCGGCTCATCGGCCGGGTCCGCATCTGCGGTAGCCGCCGGGCTGGTGCCGTTCGCGATCGGCTCAGAGACGTGGGGTTCAATCGTGTCTCCGTCGACTCGATGCGGCGCCACCGGCCTTCGTCCCACGTTCGGCCGGGTCAGCCGCGCCGGCGCCATGGCGCTGAGCTGGTCGATGGACAAACTCGGTCCGATCTGCCGCACCGTGGAGGACTGCGCGATCGTTTTCAACGCGATCTACGGCTACGACACGGAAGATCCAACGACCGTTAACCTGCCTTTCAATTACCAGCCGGATGTCGATTTGAAAACGCTGCGAATCGGCTATCTAAAGAGCGACTTTGATTGCGACACTTCGTACATGAAGCAAAATCTCGCGGCGCTGGACAAACTGCGGGAATTGGGAGCGGAGTTAATCGAGATCGAACTGCCGGAGCTGCCGGTGTATCCGCTCTCCATTATTCTGTCCGCGGAGGCGGCTGCTGCCTTTGACGAGTTGACACGAACCAATCGCGATGACCTGATGACCCGACAGGTCAAAAACGCCTGGCCGAATGTGTTCCGCAGTTCGCGTTTCATCCCGGCGGTTGAGTATATCCAGGCCAATCGGGCAAGAACGCAGTTAATCGAAGCCATGGGGGCATTGATGGATTCGATTGACGTATACGTTTCGCCTGCATTCGAGGGCGACAACCTGCTCTTGACAAACCTGACCGGACATCCCTGTGTCGTTCTTCCGAACGGCTTCGATGATGAAGGCTCGCCGGTCAGCATCACCTTTGTGGGCAGACTGTATGATGAGGGCCCGCTGCTTGAAGTGGCATGGAAATATCAGCGCGCGACCGACTTTTATACACAGCACCCGCCACTATTCAGGTAAAGCGCGAATGCTCGAAGAGCCAGGGTGCCCCACCGCTTGCGGTGGGTGAGGATTGCTTTGCTTCCCTTCGAGGTAGAGCCAGGATAGAGTGCTTGGGGTCAAGCCCGGTGCCCCACCGCTTGTGGTGGGTGAGGATTGCTTTGCCTCCCTTCGAGGTAGAACCAGCATAGAGTAGTTGGGGTCAAGCGTCGAGGCCTGGCCGTGTACAACGACCGCTTAGATCAAGCTGCTGATAATTGCGATTGAATCCTTGCTCGCTTGTGTCGGAGGAGTAGTCGCCCGGTTGTGCTCGTCCAGGCGGCGGCAGCCTTCGAGCAGGATAGCCTCATTTGTCGAGAAGACGTTTGGCGCGGGCAACTCATCGGGACACACAGGGTCAACACTCCAGACCCCCTGGTTCCAACCGACAGCACTGTAAACGGCGTCTGGGCCAATAAAGTCGTCGCATTCGGCGTACATAACTCTTCCCCGGTCGATAAATACCGTCAATTGCCGTCCCTCCGCTGAGATACTTATGCGGGCGGTCTTGCCCGTGGGCCCCATCGCCTGCAGCAGGTCGATCACATTCATGTCGGCAAGCGAACCGTGGGTTCCCAGGGCCTGCAGCAATTCCACGCGCTGGTTGCGTTGAGTGATCAATCGTTCTTTGAACCGGTTGAGTTTGATCATCAGGAGGTCAAGCACGTTTCCGGCCCGGACGACCTCCTCGAACCCGATACGGAGCAACCGACCAATGTCTGCATCGTCGATTTCCCGCATGACCAGAAAACTGGGGCAGGAAGCTATCGCCGTCGCAAGGGAGTCAATCTCCGCGAACAGCATCTGCAGCCTGCTTGAGTCACTTCCAACTAGCACAAGTATGTCGGGCTTCGCGCTTTCAAAGGTAGACCTGAGATCATGGGGCGACACGCACTCGGTAACCACAAACCCCTGATGTAGCAGCACCGGCCTAAGAGCAGGTACGTCGGTGTCGTTGTCTCGAATGAGCAGAACCCGGCACGCGGCCGACAACGAGACAAGCTGATCGATCGGCACGGACACCGAACCGGACGCAGGAATGTCGCGAGTGGGTGGAGATTCCGAGATGACGACGGCGTCCCGGTAGTGGGAGACGATGGCAGCGCGCAATGTGTCAGCGATCGCGACGTAACGCTCCACCCTTATTCCCGGCAAGAGCTCACGCAGCTCCTGGTCGAGACCGCTGCGCCTCGGGTTTTCGCAGGCGATCTTCAATAATGATCCGGATTTATCATAGAAGAACGGGAGTATCAGGCATGATCGAGCCAGGTCCGCCGGGATCATCCGGATCACGCCTCTGTCAATGGTGATGCCTGATAGACAAACCGGTGGGAAGCCGAATTGCCGCGCCAGCGACGTCACCAGGGTCTCCTCGCTCGCGTAGCCGAAGCGATATAGATGTGACTCCAGGCGGCCTCCGCAGATGCGCTGGTAGTCGAGAGCCTCGCGTACGAAGGCCTCTGCAACGGTATTATCGGCTATGAGCAGTTCATCCAGACGCATTACTCGACCCTATCGAGATAAGCGCGCACTTCTCTCCGCACGAGGATCGTCCCCGCTACTCGAGGCGAGATGTCGGTTCGCGCCAGGCACATCAACGGTCGTGTGCTACGGTAGATTAGCCTTCGCCAGGCTGATCCGAGAAGGGGGGTCGATCCGGCCCGATACGGCATATTGTCGGCTGCGGTGGCCGAATTTTGAGCAGGTAGTAAGTAGGACTAATAAGGGCTGGATTCTACAACAGCAGTACGCCGGGCTTGCCTGGCGGTTGACCAATCAGGCGAGCTCCGGGCACCGCTCTGCTTCGGGAAGACGGGACATGACGAATAGTCTGGTACCCGTACCCGCGTGTTGTGACGGTGTTCGATCACCAACGGCATCGCGCTCCGTATGCAGCGGCCGGGGTTTTCACTCGCCGCAATCGGTTCATTCGCAAGAAAAATGTCAACACGTGATTGTAGTCCCACCTGCAGGTGGGTGGGCCGCCGAAGGGGTGAGTTCGTTTCCCGGCACCAACGGCGGCCCGCCAGTCGCACCACGAGCGCGCATCCAACACGCGGGTGTTTACGAGCTACATATCCACCGCGTCGACATCGGTCTCGGGACGCGTGATCGAACTCGTCAACTCCGTGATCTCGGTCGGGTCCTTCTCTTTGAGCTTTCCCTTGAACTTCTTGAGCTGGGCTTTGATTTTATCGGAAGCGCCGGTGATCGCGGTTTTGATGTCATCGGTCTCGGCCTTTGCCGACAGCATGTGAGCGTGCACCTTGACCCGCAGCTCGGCGCTGCGGCGGTGACGCTCGGCGTCAAGCACATACTCCGCCGAGATTATACGGTCAAAGAATCGAGTCAGACCTTCCATTTCCTCCTCAGCCCTTGCTCTGATTTCGGGCGTGAGGTCAAAATGGCGAGCAGTAACTTTTTTCAGCATACGTGACTTCCTTTCTGTGACCTCGGTTAATTCAGTATGTCGGGTTATCATCAAAACAATGTTCGGTAACTATAAAGCGTCGCGTACGCGTCCGGGAACGCATCACCATCGAATGCGTGGTAGCCCCGTCGGAGCGATAGCAGACGCCGTTGAGTACGTCGCCGTCGGTAATACCGGTCGCGGCGAACATGACGTTTTCGCTGCCGGCCATGTCTATGGTACGATATACGCGGCTCAAATCACCATGTCCGGCTGATTTCAGTCGAGAGCGTTCGTTGCCATCGGTGGGGGCGAGGCGTGCCTGGATTTCGCCGCCGAGGCAACGCAGCGCCGCCGCGGCCAGCACGCCGGCAGCCGAACTGCCGGTGCCCATGAGTATGTCGATTCCGCTGCCGGGGATCGCCGTGGCGATCGCCGCCGCAACATCGCCGTCGGGAATAAGGTGTATTCGCGAACCGACTCGGCGCACCTCGGATATCAGCCCGGCGTGACGCTCGCGATCGAGAATCACGACAGTCAGGTCGGCGACCGAATAATCAAGGGCTTCCGCAATTCGGTAAAGGTTTTCTTCGACACTGAGGTTGATATCAATAGCGCCGGCGGCCATCGGCCCGACTGCCAGCTTGTTGATGTACTGTGAGGGCGGCAGATGGAAGTGCCCGGTCGGGGCCAACGCAACTACGGCCATGGCGTTGGTGCGTCCGAAGGCCACCGAGCGGGTGCATTCGAGAGCGTCCAGGGCCAGATCGAAATTGTTGTCGCCGCCGACGCCGACTATTTCGCCGGAGAACAGATGGGTGACTGTGCCCGGTTCACCCTCGCCAAGCGCGATCCGTCCGGAGAACGATATCAGGCCGAACGCCCGGTGCATTGCCGCTGCCGCCGCGTGATCGGCGGCAACCGCGTCGCCCTTGCCCACCCAGCGTGACGCTGCCAGCGAGGCGGCCTCCGTTACTCTTACCAGTTCGAGGGCGTAATTGCGATCCACAGTCCAATCATCCAATGACCATTCGGTCGCTTCTGAGGGCGCCGACTTCACGGTTGTCCGATCGCCGTCGGCGCGACGGAGACTCTGGCTCCGTCTCTATAACCGTTATACTACCGTCTTGCGGAACCTAGCTGCCTTGATGCCCAGCTCTTCGCGGTACTTGGTCACCGTGCGGCGCGCCAGATTGATGCCTTCTTCATTCAACAGGCGAAAGATCTCCTGATCGGACAGCGGCTTGGACGGGTCCTCCTTTACAATGATCTCGGAAATGCGCTGTTTGACTGAGCGCTTGGACATGTCCTCGCCGTCGGAACGTGAAATGCCCGTGTTGAAGAAGTACTTTATTTCATAGACGCCCAGCGGCGTCTGTACGTATTTGCCGTTGGCCACCCGGCTGATCGTGGCCACGTTCATGCCCACCTTCTGGGCGATGTCTTCCATGATCAGCGGTTTGAGGAACGGGGCCCCCTTCTCGAAGAACTCACTCTGCTCCTCAACTATCGCGGTCATCACGCGGATCATCGTGGTGCGCCGCTGGTTGAGAGCATTCAGAAGCCAGCGGGCCTGCTCCAGCTTGGAACGCACGTACGCCTTGGTGTCCTGCGAGGTATTGGCGCCGCGGCGAATCAGTTGCTTGTAGCCGGAGTTTATTCTCAGGCGCGGGACATTTCGGTCGTTGAGGAACACCTCGTACTCGTCGCCGATCTTCTCGACAATCAGGTCCGGTGCCACCGGCATGGCGCCGGTATCGAACCGGCCGTGGGCCGGCGTGGGAGAGAGGCTCTTGATCAGTTCCATCGCCTTCTGAGCGCGCTCGAACGGGACCCCCATCATCCGGGCGATCTGGAGCGTCGATTTCCGCTCGAGATCATGAATGTGCTCATCGACTACCCGGTAGGCCAGCGAGTTCTGCAGCCCCTTTTCTTCCAGTTGGGCCATCAGGGATTCGCGGAGGTCGCGGGATCCGACTCCGGTCGGATCAAACGTACGTATCTTCTGCAGGATATCGGCGATCTGAGCTTCCTCTATCCCCAGCTCGGCAGCCATTTCGGCGACCGAGATGGTCAGATACCCGTGCGTATCAATATTGCCGATGATGTACTCGCCGATAAGCCGCTGTTCGTCGGTGAGCTTGAGGAAATTGAGCTGTTCGAGCAGATGATCATAGAGCGATTCCACCTGGGCCGCGCTCCCCTCGAACGTGGACTCGTCCTGCTCGCGATGTTCGCGAACTTTGTAACCTTCTTCGTCATCGGATAAGAACTGGTCCCAGTCGACCTCCTCCCGTTCCGACTCTTTGTTTTCGATCAGCTCGATCTCGGTCTCGGGGGTCTCCTCAGTATCCGGTTCCAGTTCCTCGATCTCCTCGAGCATCGGATTAGTGGCCAGCTCCATTCTCAGCATCTGCTCCAGCTTGAGAATGGGCGCCTGGACCATCTTCAGCGACTGAATGAGCTGCGGGGCCAGGGTCTGCTTGAGTCTTAACTGAAGGCCGAGTTTCATAGGCTGCCTGAATCCTGGGGCTGGTTTTGGTCTCCTATGTATCGATATCGGATCGAAAAACGGGCGGATTGACCGGGCAGGGTGAGTAAGTTCATTTATTACACACCCGCCTAATTCAACCGGAACTTCTCTCCTAAGTATATCTTCCGCGCTTCCGGGTCATTGGCCAGGAATTCCGATGTCCCGTCTTTTAGTATCTTTCCGTCGCACATGATATACGCCCGGCTGCATATCGAGAGCGTCTCGCGCACGTTATGATCGGTGATCAAAACACCCAGGCCGCGGTTGACCAGACGTCGAATGATCCCCTGGATATCCTCGACCGCGATCGGGTCGATTCCGGCGAACGGCTCATCCAGCAAAATCAGCTTGGGATCGTTCACCAGCGCCCGGGTGATTTCCACGCGACGGCGCTCGCCGCCCGAGAGCGTGTACGCTTTGTGTTTTCTTAGATGTTCGATATCCAGCTCGCGCAACAACTCCTCTAACTTGGCCCGACGCTCCTTCCGGCTCATCCGGCGAAACTGCAGGATAGCCATGATGTTGTCTTCGACTGACAGCTTCCGAAACACCGAGGCTTCCTGGGCGAGATAACCGATCCCTTTCTTGGAGCGGCGATACATCGGCCATCGCGAGATGTCTTCCTCGCCGAAATACACTCGACCTTTGTCGGGCCGGATAAAACCGATAATCATGTAGAAAGTGGTGGTCTTCCCGGCACCGTTAGGTCCAAGCAACCCAACCACTTCGCCCGGAGTCACCCGAATGGATACGTCGTTTACAACAGCTCTTTTGCGGTAGTACTTGAAAAGTCCCTTAGATTCGATTACCACCATATATCTAATATACGCTCGAATCCGGCCCATGCCACATAAAACTGGAACAGTTCAGCACAATTTTTGCTGTCGCGGGTAAGTGCTTTGTAATCAATACGTTATTAGGTCTGTATTCCGATCGGCGCAGGTCGTGCGCCATTCTGCCAAAACAGTTGCGCGGCAACAGGAAAACGGGTAGAGTAGGCCAATAAGAGGGCCTCCTGGGGCGCCCGAGGTAGCGTCGGCCGATGAGGGCATCGGTCCTGCACGTCTTAGACATGAAGCTTTCCAATTCATGATCAGTGACTCACGTCCTCAGCTAACAGCAGTCGTCCTGGCCGGCGGCAAGGGAAGCCGCCTGATGCCGCACACCGCCGAAATTCCCAAGCCGTTAGTCGACGTCGGCGGACGTCCCGTCGTCGAATACCTGCTGGTGCGGCTCAGACGGAGCGGTGTCCGGCGGGTCGTGATGGCGGTCAATCACATGGCCGATCAGATTGAGCGGCGCCTCGGCGACGGTTCCCGATTTGGTCTCGCAATCGAATACTCCCATGAATCAACGCCGCTTTCGACAATCGGGCCGTTGCGCCTGATAAAAAATCTGCCTGACGATTTTGTTGTGGCCAACGGCGACGTGCTCACAGATCTGGATGTCCGAGCGTTGTACCAGTCCCATATCGACCGGCGCGCCGATTTGACCGTCGCTACATATCGCGGGAATGAGAAGATCGATTTCGGAGTGCTGGAACTCGATGAGAATAACGGTGTGGTCGGTTTCCGGGAGAAACCGGACTATTCGTTTATCGTGTCGATGGGGATATACGTCTTCAACCGCTCGGTACTTGATCTCGTGCCGCCTAACCAGGTGTTCGGTTTCGATCAATTGATGTTCGCTCTGCTCGAGAAGCAGCGCCGCGTGTTCGCACATCCGTACGACGGCTTCTGGCTCGATATCGGCCGCCCGTCGGACTATGAGAGAGCGCAGGCGGAGGGCGAGCGGATCAAGGGATGGTGCAGCTTGTAAGTCAGGACCCATACGGCCCTGACAATTGGCGCCTCTCTGCTGTTTGGCTTCTTACTTTAGCAGGAGCATCTTCTTAGTCTCCACAAAATCGCTGGCTTCTATTCGATAGAAATATACTCCGCTGGCCACATGGCTACCGTCCCAGATTACAGTGTGAGTTCCAGCCTCAAGATGTTTGTCTATCAAGGATGCAACTCTCTGGCCCATGATGTTGAAGATTTCCAGCTTTACATTAGAAGCCCTAGGCAAGGCAAAATCAATTTCGGTAATGGGATTGAATGGATTGGGGTAATTTTGTGACAATGAATATTCGGTTGGCAGATTGATGTGATCGTCGTCATCCTGAACATCAGTTGCAGCCACACTGAATGAGTTTTCCAACACGAATGCGTTTCCAGCGTTATCGGCGATTTCTAGTCGAACGTTATGAGTTCCTTCCGACCATACTGAATCATGCTGTGGCAACCAAGAAATTCTAATATGATATGGATCAAAAATAACCATATCCGGCGAGACAGTATCTTCGTCGATTTCAATCAACAGTGACCACGGGTTAAGCCCACTCGAGTAATCACCCGTATCCTCGAACACAATTTCAAATGAATCCGTGGGAGCAATTGATCCGTTATTTTCCGGATATAAGTAATTATAGGAAGGAGCAATAGTATCAGGCGGAATTGTATCAACACCTGCAAAATACTGCCCGCCCATAACAATCTGAGCCATAACTGTATCACCTGATAGGCTTGATGTTAGCTCGACTACCCGCGCTAATGTAGAATCCCACCGATGTATCTTCAGGTTACTCCGAAAGCTAGAGGCATATCCGGTTTCCGCCAAATCATTATCAGTAACCAGGATTTTGAAATCTAAAGGTGACGGGAAATCATATACTGGTGTCGAATCCGGGTTAAATACGTCAACTTGATAGGCCCTACCTACAGCCGTAACCATAACAACCGTCGTATCAACTCGGGCGGCTTTGTACGAGGATAAAGCGACTGCCTTCTGACATTTATAGGGAACATTCACTATTTGACCTGCCACTTTCAACGGCCAATCGATATCAAGCGGAATAATCTGTCCAATCGAGCCATCAATAAAATCTCCGGCACCTACAACTAATTGTGATCCACCATCAATAATATCTTGACCAGTTTGGATAACCGCCCCTCGTAAATCGGTAATAAACTCATTATAAGCCACTAGTATCCCATCGATTGCATCTTGGATCAGAGGAATCACACCCGATAGAATATTTACTACCACCTCTTCCAGATCCCTATTATCTGATTGAATGTATGGATCATCATAATAACTTTCTGTTGGGAAAATACCTTTTCCAACATTACATACTTTAGTCACCGCTGTTAGGTATTTCCGCGTATCGGTAGCGGTAATCCCTGCACCAATTTCCAATTTCGTGACTACGCCAATCCCAGCCTCAAATGGAACAGATACTGAAATATCATAGATTGCCACATCCTCTATCTCCTTCTTGACATCAAGTGAGGAGTTTTGCACTTCATAAACGTAGCTTAAGTAAGAAGTAACTGCCTTCGTGAAATCACTATTCATGCTAATTGGATCAACAAAAAGTGGTTGTGTTGGTTGAACGGCCATACTTACAAGGTTTATCTCTGTATCCCATATATGCTGCATTACTTCTGGTGTGTAATAGTAAGTGACATTTTCAAAGGTATGCTTTTCGCCTATGCTTTGAAATTCTTTATCGTCCGCTGATAAGCAAATGCTTCCACCCACTATATTATTGGACTCATTGAATAGAACTCGTTGAGTCTGTGAACCTCCTACGTGATAACCCATATTGGGAAGTAGTTCACCAATGTCCAAGCCAAGCAAATGGGGAGCAATTTGGGCCTCATAAAGACTAACATCAAAAGATTGTGCTGCAGTAATAAATACTTCCGCATTTGCATTTGGGTGCTGGTCATAATAGATTGAATGATTAAATGCTCTGGCACCGCCTAAGACGGAGGCATTCACTGCAGCATTTGGCAGATTGAAGTTAAAATACCGACTAAGACTACTCTGAACTAGTTGTGTCTCAAATCCGATACTAACCTCGCCTTCGATTCCCAGACCGCCTGCAATCATGTCACTAGCATCTACAACAAGCTGCTGAGTTCCCGAACTTTGGAGAATAAGCTCCAGTATAGCCCTTTGTATAATTGACGTTACAGGTGACAAAGGTGCACTGGCCGTATTTAACGTTTCTAATAATACGCCTGCTTGAACCTTCTGTTGCTCCGTGCTGTTAGGTTCGTCAAATGTAAACTCCTGCTCACCAAAGAGAACGGGTTTTACTGCTACTCCCGCTCCGATCCTATAGTTACCAAGCATTTCGATCTTACCAACCTCGAATGCCAATCCAACACCAGCCTCGAATCTCCTACCAAATACTAGAATATCTTCTGATGCTTCTCCTTTTAGGAGCTTTAACTTAATTCCTACTCCACCCTCTCCGGTGATTGAGGCTTGTGCTCCCTTGATGCCTAACGGACCAATTGCAGCACCCGCGCCGAGACCGCCCTCCGCCGTCATCTTAGCAAGAATGTCCCATGATTTTTCGTACCTACGATTTTCCAACGTAACATCGAATTCCACTTGTTGGCCCGGAAGTAAGAAATAGTCATTAACTGAGACTACTGCAAAAGCCCTAGTATCACCAATACTCATATCCAGTGAGTCAGAAGAGAGCGCAATAGTCAACATTCCGGAGTTACCGCTTTGAAATGACTTCTCCAGATCACCAGATTGAATGCGCACATTCTGATTTGCACGGGGATTGCCTCTGCCATCCACTACCTGATAGTATCTATAAAGCGTTCCGCCCTGCATTACGGTGGAGATTTCTGGATTGGGATCCGGCGAAAGAGGAATCACAACGAGGGAATCAAATAATGCCGATCGATCCAGACGAAAAACACCGTGTCCTCTGGTTCCCGCGAAGACATCTCCATTACCGTCGACAGATATCGCCTGGACGTCCTTGTTTATCAGCTCGTCGCCGATAAGCGTCCACGATCTGCCGCTATCCGTAGAATGATACACGCCATCATCACCCCGCCCGTATATGGTGCTGTGGTCCGCATCAAATACAATGCTGCCCGTTATGTTCGTATCCACTAGTGACCAGGTGTCACCATTGTCGGGGGAACGGTACAAGCCTCCAGAATACACCGCAGCAAATACAGCGCCGTCGCCGCCAACTGCGATACTCGAGACTAACGTATTCGGGAATCCAATATTCGCAGGCAACCAGTTTGAACCGCCGTCAACTGACCTGAACACTCCCCCCGTTTGGGTGCCGGCGAAAATGGCGCCGTCGTCATTGACGGCAAGAGCGTAGACACCGGAATTATCGGAGTCAAATCCTGTCGCTGTCCAAGTATCACCACTATTGTCAGATCGATAGATTTGTCCGCTCGCAGCTCCAGCGAATATGCTATTACTATTGTTTATTGCTAGACTCATTATTGCAATACTCGGTGGAAAAGGCAGTAGCTTTTCCCAGGTATTGCTGCCGCTGATTCTACGACTGAATACGTTGTTGCCGGAACAAGCGAAAATGTCGTCTCCGCCGTTGACCGCCAATGCCCAAATGCTACATGATGCGCCGTCAGCATGCTGCCACGAATTCCCGTCATCGATAGAAGAGTGTATACCCTGGCCCCTGGTGCCGGCAAATATCTCCCCGTTCTCAGTCGTGACAAGAGAAGTTACTAGCGAGGCGGCAAGCCCCTCATCGACTGCGCTCCAATTCAGACCATTGTCAAATGAGCGATAAACTCCTATATCGTTCATAGCCACAAATAGATGACCGTCGCTATTGACCAGAAGATCCTTGATTCCGCCAAGGCAATGCTGAGCAGTGACATTGATTCCTGTCCAATCATGCCCAAAATTTCCGGAGCGATAAATATCCCCGTCGGCACCAACAATGAGTAAATCGCTGCCAATGAACGTGAGAACACATGCCGGCTCATCCGATATCCGAATCCAGTTAGTGCCAGAATCGGTACCAATATACAAACCGGTACCGCGAGAAACGAATACATAGCCTATACCGTGAGTGATACCGCATATCGGGTCGTCTATCCCATAGGAACCAATTCTCGCCCAACTATCTCCTTCATCAAAGGAGCGATATAAGTTGCCCCTATCATCCCCAGCGTATAAGGTTTCTCCGTTAGATTCTATGACCTGTATAGAGGGAGGCTCAATACCACGGCCTACGGCTTCCCATGTGGCACCATTGTCGAAGGATCGATACACACATTCATAGGGGAAACCATAGCCAGCAGCGAAGATGTGGTCCGCTTGATTGATCGTTATGGACGTTCCACCATGTATTATTCCGTTACCTATCTGCGCCCAGTTCTCACCACTGTCCACGGAGCGGAATACTCCGTTGTCGTTCGTGACAACGAAAATGTGGCCGTGACTGTCGACGTCGATTCCCCAAATCTCTAGTCCCGCAAAACCGTTGTTTATGGCTGCCCAACTGTCACCATTGTCTGTTGATCGGAACATACCCCCCAACCACGTACCGGAGAATAGAGCCCCCTCACTATTGCTGGCAAGCCGCATGACTGTTCCACCTACCGGACCATTGGTCGGTTCCCAAGTCTGCCCGAACAGATTGGCTGACATAACCATCAGCCCAATGACAATAATTAGAAAAGACCTTTTCATAGCCTCCTCCTGTGGATTTAAGGACTCGATTGATTTCTCAGTGACATCAAAAAAGCCCGTGTCACAGCAGACGACGGGCTATATCTCACAATGCAGGTGCGACTTTCAGTGCGAGTGACTTCGGAATCGTCAGGCAAGCCCATAAACGCAACACCCCTCAGAGAGACAATTGGTAGTGACTGCCCAAGATGTAGGTCGTGCTGTCAATATACGAAGATCGGCATGTTTGTCAACCCTAAAAGCACGTAATGACCCGGCCCCAGGCTGGGTTTCGATGCCAGCTGGTCTTGCCCCCCCCCTCAATCCTTGACCCCCGCCCGCCGAAAACACACAATACGCCGCGAAAAGTCGCAGTACACAACATGGACAAGGGAACTGATCCTGATTCATGACGTAGACGAAACAAGAAAGCTACTCTCATAAAGGAGACCCCCATGAAAGGAATTCTGACCGTAATCGCAATCACCGCCCTGCTGCTCGGATGCGGCGGCGGTAGACAGGTCACCCGGTTCGATCCGAACACGCAGACCGATCTGAGCGGCAAGTGGAACGACACCGACTCGCGTCTGGTCGCCGAGGAAATGATCGCCGATTGTCTCTCCCGGCCCTGGCTAACTGAATTTAATCGGACAGCCGGAGAGAAGCCGGTCGTGACTGTCGGCACGATTGACAATCTCAGTCATGAGCACATCGCGATCGAAACGTTTATAGCGGACTTTGAGCGCGAATTGATCAACTCCGCCCAGGTCCGCTTTGTGGCCGCCGCCGACTGGCGCGCCGAAATCCGCCGCGAGCGCTCCGAACAGCAGGAGTTCGCATCGCCGGAGACCATGAAACGGATGCGCAACGAACTCGGCGCTGATTTCATGCTGCAGGGCGCAATCAAGTCGATTGTCGATCAGGAGGAAGGCAAGCAGGTCGTGTTCTATCAGACCGATCTGACCCTGGTCAATATCGAGACGATGGAAAAGGTCTGGATCGGCCAGAAGAAGATCAAGAAGGGGATTTCGCAGGGCAGCACCAAGTGGTAGGCAAGTCGAGGATTGTTTTGTCCGCGGGCAGATGTGGGCATCTGTCGGGCACGTGTATTTCGCAGGGCAGCACGAAGTGGTAAGCGATGTCTGACAAGCTCCGCTTCATTGCTCCCCTCGGTCTGGTGTGCCTTGGCCTGGGGTCGCTGGTCGGCTGCGGCTCGATGGCCACCCGGATCGACTTTTACGAGCCGGTCACCCTCTCGGCGCGAGAGGGCCAGTATGATTCGGCGGCGGTCTATCTCGAAAGAGCTCGCAAGGACGGCAAGTACGGCGAAAAGGACCGGGTCGTTTACTATGTCGATGCCGGTCTGGCGTACCACTACGCCGGGCTGTATGATTCCAGCAACGCTCGCTTGCATGAGGCCGAGAATGCCGCCGAAGAATTGTTTACAAAGAGCATCTCAAAGGCCGCGTTGTCTCTCCTGCTGAACGACAACGCGCTCGATTATGCCGGCGAGGACTATGAGATTCTGTACACCAATCTCATCAAGGCGTTGAACTATCTGGCGAAAGACGATTTCGAGGGCGCGTTTGTCGAGATTCGCCGCGCCAATCTCAAGCTGGAACTGCTTGACCAGAAGTATGCCGATGCCGCCCAGCAGTTTCAGCGCGGCTCCCAGAAAGACACGAATGCAGTCAAGATCAACTATGAGGCCAAGCCGGTTCGCTTTCACAATTCGGCATTCGCTCGGTATCTGTCTATGCACGCCTATGCCGCCGCCGGCAAACACTCCGATGCCGATCTCGACCGACAACTGTTGCACCATGCGTTCGAGACTCAGCCGTTCATCTACGGCTTCGCTCCACCCCCGGTGACTTACGCGCGGGATTCCGGCGCGGTGCTCTCGGTGGTGGCGCTTGCCGGCATGTCGCCAGTGAAGCAGGCGATGGAGCTTCGTCTGCGCACCGATAAGGACCTCGATCTGGTGCAGGTCTTCTACACTGATCCGGAGCGCGGCGAAACTGAGTACGGCCATCTACCGCTTCCCATATCTGAGGATTACTATTTTGATTTCGCCATCCCGCACCTGGTCGACCGGCCATCGCAGATTGCCCGCATAGAGGTTTATGCTGACGGCGCACGTGTAGGCGAGCTGTCACTGCTCGAGGATGTCGGCCCGGTGGCGCGGGAGACGTTTGAGGCGAAGAAAACGCTTATCTATCTTCGCTCGCTCGCCCGTACTATCGCGAAAGGGCTGATCGCGCACAAGCAGAAGGAGAAGGCCGATACTGGCGGCCTGGGCGGCTGGCTCAAGAAGGCCGCGATCGATGTCGTGACCGATATCACCGAAAACGCCGATCTTCGCTGCGCCCGCCTCCTGCCGGGGCGAGTCTATGTCGGTGACTTTATTCTGCCTCCCGGACGCCATGATGTTGCGGTCGAGTTCTACGATGCCGACGGAGCGCGTATCGGAGGGCAGAGCTACCCCGGATACGACGTCTCTGCCTCAGGCCTGAATTTGATCGAGGCGGTCTCGCTGCAGTAGATCGCCCAGGTCTCGCGGGTCCCCAGCAGTTGTTGCGAATCTCCGATTCTCGATTATATTACCTGACAGATATTCCGGTCAGGTCCCGCTATACTGACGACTCAGTTAGCCTAAGACCCCTGCGTTGTATGAGATAACTGTGACGACAAACCGCATCAGCAACTTCATTGTCACCGTCCTCGCTATCATCCTGCTCATGGCACTGGCGGTGAGGGCCGAAGATCCATCCTCTCCCGCTGTACCCTTCGGTAAGACCCCCGGCAGTTGGTATTACGGGGGCACTTCAGGGCTTTCGGGGATCGATTCCGTGCGCGGTTACATTGACTCACTGTTCTACCTTAAAGCCGCGGCCGCCGGCGTAACGCCGACTGTTGGCGAGAGCCCCGGTGTCATATACGGCGATGACGACCGCCGCGATATCTACACTCTCACCGATCCCAATCAATTGAAACTTGCCCAGGCTACCTGCGTGGTTATCCAGTCATACGAAGTCAGCTATAATGGCAATGGTACCTACACCCTGAGTACGAGTCCCTGGACAATCCAGGGCGGTCTTCCGCTCTGCGCCGGAGAGCGCTTTGCCGGGCAGCGCAGAATCGGCTTTTGTTCGGGGTTTCTGGTGGCGCCAGATATTGTCGTTACCGCTGGCCACTGCCTCAGCGCATGTGGGGGGATAGCTTTCCTGTTTGGCTTCGAGCAGGTTGATTCTTTGACACCGCCGGTGCCAATCGTGTCGGAGGACAACATATACTTCTGCTCCGAGGTGATCGATCGCCGGTATTCCGGGGATCTCGATCACTGCGTGGTCCGGCTTGACCGTCCAGTGGTCGGGCGCACACCGATACCGATCCGGCGGAGCGGGTTGGTGGACAACGGCGAACCGCTGGTGGTGCTCGGCCACCCGACCGTGCTTCCCATGAAAGCCGCCGCCGGCGCCGAGGTAAAAGACAATCGCGGGACCACGCCCTGGTTCCAGGCCAACACGGATACCTACGGTGGCAATTCCGGTTCGATGGTGGTCAACACGAACACCTGGCAGATCGAAGGTATATTAGTCCGGGGCGCGCCCGATTTCGTATATACCGGCGGCTGCGCCCGGTCGAATGTCGTGCCCAATACGGGGAATACGGGTTCGGGACTTCGTTTCGAAGAAATCAGCAAGATCGAATCAGTCGCCGGGTTCATACCACTCCTGATTACCTCAGCAGGTGAGGTTTCTCTCGGCTCTGCGGTGTTGTCCTGCAATGATCGCCTGGCAATCGAGTTGCGCGATCTTGATCTGGCCGGGCAAGGCAGCTACAGCATGCTGGTCGTTACGTCGGCTGCGGACTCGGAACAGGTCGTTCTCGATGAAACCGCGCCGTTGTCAGCCGTATTCGTGGATTCAATAGTTGCGGGGAGCGGAACTGTCGTACCGCATGACGGAGTCATCCAAGTTTCACACGGTACTGCGGTCACGGCAGTTTATTTTGATGCCGACCATGGGGGCGGTACTCCTGCTACGGTGGAGGCATCGGTAACTGCGGATTGTTTGCCACCCATGATTTCTGCTGTCACGGTGGCGGCGGTGGGCGGAACGTGGGTCACGGTCGAGTTTGTCACCGACGAGTCGGCGGCGGGACGGGTCATGCTTGGAACTGCCTGCGGCAGCTACACCAACTCGGTCGCGGGCACGATTGCTACCAGCCACCAGATATCGCTGGTTTCGCTAACTCCCGCCACCAGCTATCGCTTCATCGTGCAGGCGACCGATGAGGCCGGAAATATGAGCGAGGACGACAACGGCGGCAATTGCTTCGAATTCACAACAACCGGCACGCCCGATTTCTTCACTCAGCAGTTCACTTCGGGATTTCCGCTGGAAGGAAAAACGCTGGCGCTGATTCCGGATGAATCGGCCAGTCTCTACCATGCGTGCCTAATCGATTCGCCCGACTTCCTCACTACACCAGAGGGGCATATAGCACTCGGGTTGACCGACGACAGCTTCGCGCCGGTCTCTCTGGGCGGGGATCAGGTACTGCTGTACGGCACCGCATACAGCACGGTCTATGTCGGCAGCAACGGATTCGTCACTTTTGCGACAGGGAATAGCGACTGGAGCGAATCGCTCGACGAGCATTTTGCGTCGCCCGCGCGTGTCTCTGTTTTTTGGGATGACCTCGATCCCGCCGAGGGTGGCCAGGTGACATACGCGAAGTACAGCAATCGCCTGGTCGTGACCTGGGAAGATGTCCCGGAACACTCCGGCACCAATGTTGTTTCCATGCAGCTGCAGATGTACTTCGGCGGTGTGATCACGATGACATACAAGAAAGTCGAGCCGCTCGACGGCATCGTCGGGCTGTCCGCCGGCGGCGGGATATCGCTGGAGTTCACGCCATCCGATCTGAGCCAGTACCCGGCCTGCCAGGTGGTTGTATGCTATCCGGATGCCGACCTGGATGACTTTGGTATGATGGGTGATCCGGGGTACATGCAGTTTGGTGCGGCCTGTGCCGAAGGTACCTCCGATAATGCCCAGGACTGCGACGATGCCGATCCTTCTCGCAATCCGGATGCTCAAGACTTGCCCGACGACGGCATCGACCAGGACTGCGATGGAGTCGATGCCTCGTGCTGTGTCGGTATGGTCGGCGATGCCAACAACTCGGGAGGAGATGCCCCGACGATCGGCGATGTCACCGCAATGATAGATTACTTGTTTCTCGGCGGGGCGCCGCTGGCCTGTTTGCAGGAAGGGGATATCAACCAGTCGGGTGGACGGTACCCCGTTTTCGAGGACCTGTCGATCGGCGATATCACCACGCTGATCGACCATCTATTCATATCAGGGGCCGCGTTGAGTTCTTGTCTGTAAGTCAGGGGAAGAAGGACGGGACGATAAAATACGCCCAGGAGGAATCGAACCCCCAACCTTCTGATCCGTAGTCAGACGCTCTATCCAATTGAGCTATGGGCGCATTTCTACTGACTTGTGCAGGCGGAATCTCGCCATCGCGGCCTCCCTTGTCAACTGTTTTGATCCGCGTGCCGTTCCTGGCGCAAGACCAGCCGAAAACCTGGAGTGCGACTCATTTCTGAGGCAGGAACCAGATAATCAGCACGGCGGCAACCGCGAAAACGAGAAAGATCAGCAGCAGGACGATTTTACTCCCGCCCGCCTTGGACAACTTCCCGCCCTGGGGCGGTCGTCTCTCCGGCGCGGCCTCGGCCAA
Organism: Candidatus Zixiibacteriota bacterium; assembly: GCA_040752815.1. Taxonomy (NCBI): domain Bacteria; kingdom Pseudomonadati; phylum Candidatus Zixiibacteriota; species Candidatus Zixiibacteriota bacterium. The sequence continues at coordinate 89,370 of JBFMGC010000004.1, read as the reverse complement.
TCTTGCCAGCCAGCGATCTTCCGCGGCAACAGTCTCCGGGGTCTCTTCTTTGAGAGTAAATACCGACACCTCAGGCAGGGGCGACTCCCTTATCCCCAGCACCTGCAACGCTATCACGGTTACGTTGTCCGATCCGCCACGATCGTTGGCCATCTGTATCAGGGCATCGATCATCTCGGCCAGATTGGCTCTGAATCTCGACGCAACGTCGAATATCTCATCATCATCGGCATATCCGCAGAGTCCGTCTGAGCAGAGAAGGAACTGGTCGCCCGGTTTTACTTTGATAATTCGAAAGTCCGCCTCGACAGTCGCCCGCACTCCGAGAGCGCGAGTAATTACGTTCTTGCCTACAAACGACGTCGCTTCCTCTTCCGACATGTTGTGGCTGGCTTGTATCTCAGCGACCCAGGAGTGATCCCGTGTCAGCGGTTCAAGAGCGCGCTCGCCGAGGCGGTAGGCCCGGCTGTCGCCTACATGGGCAACCGACATGACATCCGCCTCGAACGCCGCCGCCACGATGGTCGTGCCCATGCCGGTGAGCGTCGGGCTGCTCATCGCCTTGTTGTAAACTGCGCGGTTGGCCAGGCGAATGGACTTCAGTAAAAGATCGCCGCTCGGTGGCAGAGTGCGACCGACGCTGAGAAGAGGATAGTCGAGCAATTCGCTGCTGAACTGTGTAAACGCCTGGTGGATGATGTCGGAGGCCATCATCGAGGCCACCTCACCGGCCTGGTGGCCGCCCATGCCGTCGCAAACCGCGTATACGTGGTTCCTTTCATCAAGATGCAGGCAGTCCTCATTGCCCGGGCGCACCAGCCCGATATCAGTCCGGCCGACTACTTTTATTTGAAGAGACACCGGTGTACCCTGCAGGTCAAATGCGGTGCGACGAAGTCCTGTCCATTCGTGAGCTGCAAATCCAAATCCGAGGCAATATACCCGGTTCGTTGCGCTGAGAAACAAAAAAAAGACCCCTCGAACGGATCGAGGGGCCTTCACCCGGTCGATGATGCGGGTTGATACTACTTGAGGAGTATCATTTTTCTGGTTCGACTCGAGGCCTCGGTGGTAAGGCGGTAGAAGTAGACTCCGCTGGCCAGTTCCGAGCCGTCATAGACGATTTCGCCGTCGCCCGGCGACAACCAGCCCAGGTCTACTCTCTCCACCACCCGACCGAGCACATCGTATACGTCCAGCCGAACGTAGGTTGCGGAGTTAAGTCGGTAGGCAATTGTCGTAGTCGGGTTAAACGGGTTCGGGTAGTTCTGGAAGAGAGCGAACGAACCCGGCAAATTCGGATCGTATTCGTCAACATCGGTGAGCGTCATTATCAGGTTAAAGCTGCCGGTGACGTTAACGGTCGTGTCCAGGTGCGAGAAGACCTTGTAGGTTATGGTATTGGTCGTGTCGGCGCTGAAAACCGGCGCCCGCGCCGAGAAATACACCCACACCGTCTGGCCGGCATCGGCATAAACGACGGTGTCCGGCGGAAACGCCTCCCAGTCGAATGGCCCTGGCCCGCCCGGCATCGACATAGACATCCTCACACCGTAAAAGTCTGTCCCGTCACCGTCGTTGCGCACCTGCACGCGAAATACGGCGGTGTCGCCCGGCACAACCAGCGTATCGCCCGGTAGCGTAAGACCGGTCATGGCGATTGTGGCGGACGCCGAGAGCGTCACCGACTTGAGCGTTTGGTCGCTCCAGGTGGGATCCCCGGCAGTAACCGTGGCCGCGCGCCCGTTGATCCGGAACGAAATCGTCTCACCCGAGGTCGCCCCTTCATCGAGTACGGGCGTGTTGGGATCATCGCCGTACACTGAAAAGTACCCGAAAATGGCCTGGGTGCTGTCCACGTTCCAGCGGACCGTGTCCACTCCGCAGTAAGTGCCCGCCTGGTCATAGGCCTGGATGATCGAGCCTACCACGAGCGGCTGACCATTGTAAGTCGACGCAATCATGGTGTCCGCGAACGACGTAAAAAACGGGGTCGGATAGATTGTCTGCGCCTCGGCTGCAATTCCGAGCCCGACTGAGAACATTGCCGCGACTGCCAGTTTCAGGAAATACCGTTTCACAATTTCACCATTCTGCTGTGACCCGGCCGCCTGCAGGGCCTCGGCCGGGTCATTAGACTTGTGTTCCCGAAGCGACGCTTCTATTTGAGGAGCATCATCTTCCGGGTTTCGGTGTAATTATCGGCAGTCAGGCGATAGAAGTAAACACCGGACGCGGTCGGCGTGCCGTCTGAGGCCTTGCCGTCCCACACGATCTTGTGTTCACCAGCCAGAGCCTGGCCGTCGAAAACCACCGCTACCGACGCACCCAGCACGTTGAAGATCTCGAGCCGGGCATAGCCGGTAACCGGCACGGAGAATTCGATTACCGTGCTCGGGTTAAACGGGTTCGGGTAGTTCTGCTCCAGCGAGTAGCCGGTCGGCAGAGCCTGGCCACCCGAATTGGCCGCCGCAAGTTCGGTGACTTCGATGCGGTCGCCGTTGCCGGTCCAGACCAGCGTCTCGACAGTACGAATGTCGTTGACCGTCAGGTAGTACTCATCGCCGGCTTTCAAACCGACCTGGTTCTCGCCGGCGGCATCGGCATAAACGGGCATGAAGCCGAACTGGCCATCAGTGGTTAGGGTAAAGCTGCCCGCCAGATGGTCGCCGTCGACACTGAACGCCCGAACCGTCGTACCGGCGGTCACCCGCTGACCGTCCAGTCGCAAATCGCGCGAGTACAGGTTGATCCAGTTGGTTGAGGTCACCGGGCCGCTGGACAGCGCCTGTTCGGCGATCATGGGCCGGTCCTCGCCGGGCGCCAGCTCGGCGCCGCTGTAAATCAGTGTACCGGCGCTGGAGGTCTTGATCCAGTAGCCGTTGCACGGATCAAAGGTCTCGAGCTGGTTGAACTGTCCGCCCGGCTGCCAGACCCGGATTTCACCGTTCGGGAAGCCGTAGGCAAACAGCGTGAGGTGATCCACATTCATCAGCGCCGTTTCCACGTCCCAGCTTTCCTCGCGGAGGTAGCTGACCAGGTTCCAGCCGCGGCTGAGCGGAATCGGGGTTGTCTCCAGTACCGGCAAGCCGGTGATGTTGAGGTCGATCTCGCCGATACCGACAATTCGCACCCAGTAGCCGCTCAGGTGGTCGACATTCCACAGGGTGGAGAACATCGGAAGGTCCGGATCGAAAGTCAGGCCGCCCTGTTCGAAGCCGAGGACGACATCGACATAATCCATAATCGGGGCAAGCACTTCGAGAATGTCATCGCTGGTCGTATTGACGTTCCAGCTGATCAGGTTCCAGCCCTCGACCAGCGCGCACACTTTTTCGGTGGTGCCGCGCACTTCGAGGCAGACCTCGACCTGGGCGTAGTCCGCCGGATAAATCGTGTTGCCGGTGGCAACCGCATCCATACCGTTGATGGTGAAATGAATCTGATCGCCTGTGCGGGCGCCATTGTCATTGAACTCGTCACTCGCGCGATAGACCGGCATGAAACCGTACTTGCCGCGCTCACTGACGATCGTTTGACCAACCAGCAGGTTGTTTTGAGTGTAGGCTTCGACTATCGCGCCCACCGGAACCGGTACGCCGAGGAAAAGGGTGGCGCCTTCCGGATTCTCGGGACAGAAGTAGTCGACCCACTGACTAGTAGGTGTCACGGTTTCCGGCAGCGGGGTCAGAACGATCTTGATGCCCTTGTCGCCAAAGTTAATGTCCTCCACATACCCGGGATAATAGCCGTCTTTGTAAGCATACAGATCGAACGGAATAATCATGATGTCGTCGAAAGCGAACCCGCCAATACTCGAAGACATGGTTGACATCAGCGGCTCGGTGAGCGGGTAGTCATCCCAGAGCTCAACTGTGGCGCCCTCGATTTCGTTGTCCAACGGATCTACCACATACCCGCAGACGTAGTTGGACGTGGTGCCGACTATGATAGCGCCCGGGATGTATTCCGGAAATTCGGTCTCCTGACCTTCACCGCAGTCACGATAGAAATAGACATCGCCCGGCAACAGCGGCGGGTAAGCCCCGAGGCCGAAGCTGTACGTGCCGGCCTCTATTTCGGGGCGAAGCGCGAACCAGAGAGTGGCCATAAGCTGCTGCGAACCGATCGGCACCTGCGGTTCCGCGCCAACTGACGCGACGATTGTCACATCGTTCAGGTCGTTGTTTATCGCGACGGTCTTATCGGTGACATAGGCAATAACCGAACCAACGAAAGAAACCGAATCGAGAACCATTCCGCCGGTCCAGTTGAGCGACAGGCCCAGACCGGTCAGGCGGCAACTGTTGCTGAATACCACCGGCACGCCCACCCGCTGTCCGGGAACGGCCGGGGTGTTGATAACTATGACGGTATCTGCGCTCGGAGCACGATTAACGGAAACGTTGACGATAATCAATATTTCCGACGGACAGTCCGGATCTTCGGATCCCCAGGCGGCAATGATGCGCGCGGTATCGGAATGTGAACCCTCGCTGTCGAACTGGCGTGAGTAGGTCATGTGTGTTTGAGGTGAAAACTCGGTGTCGCCGAATTCGGGGTCAAAGGTGAAATAGGTAGCCGGGATCGCAAACCAGGGGATCTCTACTTCTGTCGAGCTGTTGATATTGATCATTTCATCGACAGTAGCCGTTTCCCCGACGAATACCTCGCGGCTGAATGCCACTTCCGGAACTGCGAACCCGGGACACGGCGTTACGGTCAGATTGACATGAACTTTCAAGGGCGAATTCGGCGCATCTGCTGATGCCACCTCAATCGAATCGGTGTAGTCGCCCGGCGCCAGATCGGTGGAGGCTGCCGCGACCACCACTTCCTGAGGTGTCGTGCCGCCGGCCGGGTTCAGGGTGAACCAATCGGCCTCCGAGCTAACCGTGAAGGCGATAGCGTCGCCACCGAGCTCGTAGACCGTAAAAGTCGTACTCGCAGGCGACGGCGCACCCTCCGACTGCGTCAGCTGCAGATTGGTCGCTGTGACCGCAAGCTCGTTGTACACGGTAAAGAACACGTGCACCCAGACCGGGTCGTAAGCTGCCGGTGAGCCGGCCTCGCCGACCTGTTCCACAACCTGGATGGAGTCGTGATAATCACCTGCCGCCAGGCCCGTGATGCGAGCGGTAACTTCGATATCGGACGGAGTGGTAGCGCCGGTCGGGTCGAGCGTTATCCAGGTAGCGGCGGTGCTTACCAGGAATTGGACGTTGCTGCCGTCGCCTATGGAGACGTTGAAGTACTGCGGCGCCGGGTCCGAGCTGTTAAATCGCGCCTCGAAGTTGAGCATCGGCGGGTTGACCACGAACCCATCGGCATCAATAACCTGAACACTGACCAACTGGCTGTCCGCCAGGTTACCGTCGGACGCAATAACGTAGAAATCATACAGACCGGCGTCTGTGTTCGACGGCGTCCAGCTAAAAGTGGCGGTGCCGTCACCGTGGTCGGTAAACGAGGCCGCCGCAGGAGCACCCACGGCACTCAGTGTCAGCGGGTCGAGATCCGGATCGGTAGCCGACGCACCAAAAGTGAGATTCACGCCCTCGTTGACTTGTTGCGGGTCGATGGTTGCCAACAGTGGGGCGCGGTTGACGTTATTGACCGTGATCGTGATTGTCTCCTCGTCGGTCAGATCACCGTCCGATGCCGTAAAAGTTACCGGGTACGCGCCCTGATCATCGTATGTCGGCGTCCAGGACAACGTCCCGGTGCCGTCGCCATTGTCGATAAAACTGGCGGTGCTCGGCAGCGCCGACGTAGTCAACGCCGGAATCTGGGCGTCCGGATCCGTCGCGCTGACTACAAACTGCAGGAGTTGAGCCTCGTCTACTTCCCGGTTACCAATCGGATTCAGTACCGGTGGCTGATTGGCCTGGTCGAGGTGCAGGTTCACTGTCACCGTGACCTGATTGGTAGCCTCAGGTGACGTGACTGTTATAAGGCTTTGGTGATCGCCGGCGCCCAGACCAGTCATGTCGATAGCGACACCTACGTCAGCCGGCGTGGTGCCTGAAGCGTTGGTCAGATCAAACCACGATGCGGGGCTCGACGCTACGTACGGTATATTCGCACCACCTTGTTCGGAGATGTTGAACGTCTGCGACGGTGGAGCCGGACCACCGGCCACACCGGTGAAGTTGAGCGTTGTGGGACTCGCCTGAAGTACCCCGGTCACCACGTGGCCGACACACGTTTGGCCGCGAAAAATCGGTTTGTACTCCACATTTCCGACTGTCGACACGAATAAGAGCGGAGTAAACGACGCCGTATCGATGCAGAAGGCGTCTGAATTGGTCCAGGTAGTGGCATGGAAATAATACGTGGCGATAAGTTTTGGGGCTCCCGAGGCAACCAGCCCGTCACCGAAAATGCGTAGTGCGGTGGCCTGAAAGTACCGGTTGGCGTTAGTCGAGTCCCGGTTATTGCGGTAATAGGCCAATTGTGTCAGGTTGAACGCCGCCATCGCTTCCGGAGACCACCGTACAGAATCCATCACCAGCTTCGGATTGTCCCAACGATAACCGCCCGATACGCTGGCCAGGTTCTGCGGGGTATTGAAGAAATACAGTTGAGCCGTGACGACCTGGTCCACCAGGCCTACTGTCGGCTCCAGGACTACGAAAAAGGCGGAGTCTGCAACTCCCTCGTCTTTCGGATCCTGCTGGGCAGCTGCGGTGGCCGCAAAAACGCTCGCCAGGAACAGCGCGCCTGCGAAGAGTCTGAGGTTCATCGTGTCAATTCCTCCTCAAGTGTTTTTATCAGAAAAGCTCTTTTGAAATGACAACTCCGGGTACAGGCGCACGGGCTCGGCACAAGAAGCTGCCCGCGTTCCGTTGCTTTCGGCAACAGAAACGGCGCCGCCAAACTGTGCTTCGAAACACCAGTTACGATGCATCGTAGGTCGAAAAGCTGTCGCTTATCTAAACCCAGTCCTGTTAGACCTAATGAAGTAATCGAAAGGAGTAACTGCAGCAGTAACGCAGGGTAACCCCTAACATCATCGACCAGCCCGAATATATCAGAAAACCCGCAGTTGTCAAGGGTTTATGGCCACAAATGCTGTATGAAAAATGGACAATTTAACCGCGGGTCCTGCTACGCCGACGCCTCCACCATACCAGCAGGCCATAAACGGCCACCCCGCCGCAAAGATCGGCAACATAGTCCCAGATGTCCGTCTGCCGTCCCGGGATAAACCGTTGCAGGACTTCGTCTACCACGGCGAATACCGCCAGGACAAGGAAGCTGATCAGGAACATCATGCGAGGTTGGAGTCGCTCGCTCCAGTGACTTACCGAGCGATAGGCCAGTAATGCGAAGACCGCGTATTCGAGGAAGTGTGCCAGCTTGTCACTCACTAGAAATCTGACCGCAGGAGTACGAAACCCCGGCAGCGACGGAATAATCAGGATCGCGGCGGCGTAAAGGACAGCCGGAAGGTGGTATTTGGCGAATGACTTCATTTAATTGGCTTTGGCAAAAAAGCAAGGGTAGTGGCGGTCAGACGACCAAGTCAACAAAAGTAGGTGTTGAAACCCTCAGTGAGCGCTATGGCGCCAGATTGGGACCTCATGAACGGGCGCTCAGGTGCGGTCGGCGGACACGGCCACCGGTCTGCGGCGGTTCCGTTCGAGCAGGATTTGGTTTTTGGCCGAGCGGGTTTCCCCTACCGATGTAATATAGATCGCGCGTCTGTCCTGAACCGGGCAGGCGAACTCACACGCGCCGCAGCCGGTGCACAGGGCGGCGTCGACATATGGACGCTTCACTTTCACCTCTTGGCCGCGGCTGTCGATGGCGATCTCTTCAAGAAGGTATACCGCCTTTGGCGAGGTCGGACACCACTCCTCGCACACGATACAGGGCGTCGCCATGGCCCACGGCAGGCAGCGGCCGCGATCCACGAATGCGGTGCCTATCCGGTCCGGCGGCGTTTCTCTGTCGCCTACCTTCTGTTGAAGGGTCAGCTCGCGAATGGCGCCGGTGGGGCAAACCTGGCCGCAGAGGGTGCAGCTCGGTTCGCAATAGCCGATTCGGGCGATCAGGTACGGGGTCCAGATCCCCTCGAGGCCCGATTCCAGCAGAGCCGGATGCAGGGCGTTATTCGGACAGACCCGCATGCACTGGCCGCAGCGAATACACCTCCCAATAAAATCCTCCTCCGGCTGTGATCCGGGCGGCCTGATCAGGAATTCAGACCGGTTAACCTCGAAGGCGTCGCCGGCGCGAAATGTCGGGACGAGTGCCAAGCCACCCGCCACCGAGGCGAGAACTTTGCGGCGCGAGGCGTCGACTTTCGCCGTACCGGACGGATTCGTTTTGGAGTCTGCCTGGTCTGGAAAGAACTGAAAGCTGAGCGAACCCTGCGGGCAGGCAGCCTGGCAGTTGAGACAGAGATGGCATTCGGCCTGCCGCCAGCGGCTGCCGATATCCGGGTTGTCCGCCCCTTGGCAAGATTCGAGACAGAGATTGCAGTGATCGCAAGTTGTCTCGTTCTTTTTCAGACCGAATATCGCGAACCGGGAAAAGATGCCGAGCATCGCCCCCAGCGGGCAGATGGCGCGACAGAAGAAGCGGGTGAACCATCGGTTCAGCAGCAGGATCAGCACGAAGAACAGGCCGATCGAGACAAGTCCGTGAAAGAACGCCTGCCGGTAAGTAAGGAGCAGCGGCGCTATTAAAACGTAGATGGCCTTCGCCAGCCAGGACAGGGGAGGGATTCCGGTCTGTCCGGCCCAGGCGACCGCTCCGGCGGCCGCCGCATGAAACGCCGGGAGCACCGCCGTGCCGAGCGAGCGCGCCAGGAGTGGCAATGGGTCCAGCAAACCAGCCTGGAGCGACCCAAGAAACGCTGCGCCCAGGCAAAAGAAGAAGACGTAGTACTTGAGGCGCTGGTATTGCCGGTATCGATTAGATTCAATCCTCCCTTTGCCGCGAAAACTGAGCCGTTCCGATTTGATCTCGGACACCCAGTGACTGAGGCTCCCCAGCGGGCAGACCCAGCCACAGAAGAAGCGCCCCATGAAGACAGTCGGAATCAGAATCACCAGCGCCCAGAGCATTCCCTTGTAGATAGTACCACTCGCGAGCAGTGTCATCAGCGCTGCAAGCGGGTCGAACTCAAGTGCGATTGAGACCGGATAGGGCAGACGAATCTCTGCGGCCTCGCCCGGTGTGAAGGTCACCTCGAATGTCGTCTTCAGGACAAGCCAGAAGAAGATCAGGAAGAATACGACTTGGGATACACGTCGGAGATTTCTGACGGCCCCGATAGTCATCAAGCTACCTCGAGATAGCCCGCCGCGCGATAATCGAGCATACCGAGGCCGGCCCTGGCCGCCAGCGCGATATGCTCGACCTGGTCGCCCCGCATACCGAGAAACTCCGCGGCCCGGGAGTCGGCGGCTACAATGTCGGTCGCACAGATGACGCTGTTTTCGATCGCCACGTCATCGAGCGACCCACCGGTCGGACCGCCGCGGACAAGCACGCGAGTGGCATCGATAACCGTCAATGTGGGCTTGCAGAACGCGGCCAGATCGACAATCGACTGGTCAATCTGCTGGTGCAGTTGATTGCGTCGCCCGCCGAGAATGCCGTAGAGGTTCTTCATGCCGATCGTGCACCGCGACAGCGAGTGGTGTTTGACAATCGGCATGTTTATGAATCGATCGGTATCGACAAAGTACTTCGATACCGGCCAGCGCGTGAGCAGTTCGCCGCCGAGGTCGATTTCCACGAGATCGCTTTCCTCCGGCAGGATTACCCGCGCCCCGGCTTTTTCGGCGGCCTCGCGGATACCGGATCTCAGGAAGCAGCGTCTCGGATCGTTACAGGTGATGTCGGTGACAATCACGTCGATCGCACCTGCCGCCAGGCAGAGCCGCACCATCTCGGCTACTAGCTCGGGGTGGGTGTTGGCGGCAAGCTCGGGCGTGCGGTCCCAGCCGATATTCGGTTTGATCGTCACCCGTTCACCCGACTTTACAAACCGGCCGATTCCTCCAATAGCGTCCAGCGATGCCCCCAGCGCCTGCCGGGGATCCTCGCGGCGAGCGAGAGTGACCTTTGGAAGACTCATATCCGGGGGTATCTCGAACCCGGCTTTGCGACTTGCTAACGGAATATACCGGTCCGTTTGCCGGTTATGAAAAAGGAACCCGGTCGCGCCGGTGACTGCCGCCAGCGCCATCGCCTGACTGGTCTTCTTGAGGAACTCGCGCCGTTTCATAGTAGCCCAACTTGCTCCATCAGGTATAGAATAAGCATGTGGCAGACGCCATGCAAGATAGTATGTGACGCCCGGCACCCGGTGGCGTTATAATCGTTATCAGGTGAAGGAGTTTGCGTCATCGGCAACATCGGAAAGGACCATGGATAATACTGTTTCATCGGATCGTATCGATCAGGACGCTGCACTCGACGGCAAGCTCCGATCATTGAGGAACCTGGTGAAGGAACTGGGCAGCGCCCTGGTGGCTTACTCAGGCGGTGTCGACAGCGCGTTCCTGGTCAAAGTCGCATTTGAACAACTGAGCGAACAGGTGCTCGCAGTGACTGCCGATTCCGAAAGCATCCCCCGTTCCGAGTTGGATGCCGCCTGTCGGCTGGCACGTGCGATTGGCGTGCGTCACCTGGTGATCAATACCGGCGAGTTGAAGGATCCGCTCTATATCGCCAACGCACCGGACCGCTGCTATCATTGCAAACGGACATTGTTTGTTTCGCTGACCGAAATCGCCAGGCAGCAGGGGTTTCGTTTTGTGCTCGAAGGCTCCAATTTCAGCGACCTGGCCGATTATCGTCCCGGCCTGAAAGCGGTCAATCAGTTCCGCGTTCGCAGTCCGCTCAGGGAAGCCGGTCTGACGAAAGACGAAATCAGAACGCTGTCAAAACAAGCTGGTTTGCCCACCTGGGATAAGCCGGCGGCGCCATGTTTATCCTCGCGGATTCCGTACGGGTCCGCAGTCACGACCGAGAAGCTGCGGCGGATCGAGGCGGCCGAAGCGTTTCTGCGACCCCTCGGTTTCAGAGAGCTTCGTGTGCGTGATTATGACACAGCCGCCCGAATCGAGGTGCCCATGGAGGACATTCCTCGGCTTCAAAGTGATGCGCTGTTCCCGCAGGTTGAGCGAAAGCTGAAAGAACTGGGTTATCAGAGCGTGATTGTAGATCCGCGCGGTTTTCGCTCCGGCAGCCTAAACGAGGCCATATTGAAAGATCCGCATGGACCGAAATAAACTCCGCCAATTACTGCAGGAGGTTAAGGACGGGGAACTCGATATCCCTGCCGCGTTGGAACGTCTGAAATCGTTTCCGTATGATGACCTCGGTTTCGCCAAGATCGACACCCATCGCCACCTGCGGCGCGGTTTTCCCGAAGTGATCTTCTGCCAGGGGAAAACGCCCTCACAGGTAGTCGACATATTCCAGACGCTTCGCCGGAACGAGCATCTGGTGATGGCGACACGTGCTACTGCTGACGTGTTTGACGCCATTCGCATGAAACATCCGGGCGCCAGGTACAACGAATCGGCCCGAATCGTATTGAGTGCAGAGCCACCGACAGCGAGGACCGAAAAGCGTGTTGTGGTTGTGTCCGCGGGCACCTCGGATATGCCGATCGCGGAGGAAGCCGCCGTGACCGCCGAATGCATGGGCTGCCCGGCTGATCGCATCTACGATGTCGGCGTGGCCGGGATACATCGGCTGCTCGATAACCGTGAGAAGCTGGCCGCGGGCAACGTGATTATAGCTGTCGCCGGTATGGAAGGGGCGCTGGCCTCGGTGGTGGGCGGCATGGTTGAAAGGCCTGTGATAGCGGTGCCGACCTCGGTCGGCTACGGGGCCAGTTTCGAGGGGCTGGCGGCGCTGCTGGCAATGCTCAACAGTTGTGCACCAGGTGTGGCGGTCATGAATATCGATAACGGGTTCGGCGCCGGTTACTTCGCATCGATTATCAACCTCGGTGAATAATTCGTATGAAACTGCTTTATTTCGATTGTTTTTCGGGTATTAGCGGGGATATGATTCTCGGCGCACTTATCGATTCCGGACTGCCGCTGGATAGGCTGCAGCACGAGCTCGCTAAGCTCCCGGTCACCGGATTTTCGGTGTCGGCAGAGAAAGCGGTCAAGAACGGCATCACCGGCACCAAAGTGACGGTGCACACTGACGATCAAAAGGCGCACCGCCATCTCAAGCAAATCATGGGGATCATCGAGGCAAGCAGTTTGTCGAACTCGGTCAAGCAAACCAGCATTAGAGTCTTCGAGACCCTGGCTGGCGCCGAGGCGAAAATCCACGACACAACCGCTGATAAGATACACTTTCATGAGGTCGGCGCACTGGATGCTATAGTCGATATTGTCGGCGCAATCGCAGCGATGGAACTGCTCGGCATAGATCAGGTATGGTCGTCGGCGGTGCATGTGGGAACCGGATTTGTTGATTGTCAGCACGGGCGGCTGCCGCTTCCCGCGCCAGCTACAGTTGAGATTCTGAAAGGCACGCCGGTTTATTCTACCGGACTTGACGCTGAGCTGGTGACGCCGACAGGTGCCGCGATTCTGAAAACAATGTCTGCCGGATTTGGTCCGTTTCCGCCGATGACTCTCGAGTCTGTCGGTTACGGTGCCGGATCGCGTGACCTGCCGATTCCCAACCTGCTGCGGGTGCTCATAGGAACATCGGCAGATGATTACGAAATGGACCAGGTTGACCTTATCGAAGCCAACATTGACAACATGCCGCCCGAGCAATTCGAGTATGTGGTCGACAAGCTGATGTCCTCGGGCGCGCTCGACGCTTACCTGACGCCTATCATCATGAAGAAGAGCCGCCCGGCGATCACTCTGAGCGTGATCGCTCGCCCGCAGGACGCACCACGCCTGCTCGACGTTGTCTTCGCCGAGACTACGACCCTTGGTGTCCGCCTTCAGAAACTCGAACGACGGAAGCTGAAGCGCGAGGTTAGAACCGTTGTTACAAAGTACGGTGACGTGCGCGTCAAGCTGTCCTGGCTGAGCGGGCGAATTCGCGACATCACCCCGGAGTATGATGACTGCCGTCGCCTGGCCGAGGAAAAGAGCGTGCCTTTGAGAGAGGTTTTTCGTGAGGCAGCGAGGGTGGCGCGGGGGGAGTGGGGGTAGGGGACTGACGCCATTCTGCCGGGGATAGCCTCCGCGAGGCATACTCGCCCGGGTTCATTTGCGAATCTGATTGACATTCTCAGTGGGAGGGTAGTATCTCATAGTCATGGAATACAATGTCTATTGTGATGAGAGCTGCCATTTGGAGAATGACAGAGGGAGAGTAGGTCGGGTTCACGAGTGGCGCGCGGAGTGCGCTACGAGCAACCCGACATCCGCCCATGAAATCGCTGCGCCGTTACGTTCTGTCTGACGCCACGTTCTTCGTTACTGCTGTTTCTTACGAGCGGAGGCCGATTCTCCTTCGAGAACCTGAACTGTTTCAGAAGGCCTGGCGCGGACGAGAACTCGATGCGTGGGTGATCCTCCCCGATCACTTTCATGCCGTGCTGACAATCGGCAAAGTGTCCATATCCCAGATCATGCACGATTTCAAGCTGAGCTTTTCCCGCCGTTACAGGCTTCTCCACGGACCGGGTCGGGTATGGCAGAACCGCTTTTGGGACCACGTGGTACGCGATCAGGAGGATCTGAATAAGCGTATCGACTATATTCGCTACAATCCTGTGCGCCACGGCCTGGCTCTCGATCCGTTCGCGTATTCAATGTCTTCAGCCGCTCGCTGGCTCGAACGCGGTTATTACCAGAGAGATTGGGGGGTGAGAAAGCCGATCTCATTCGACGGCTCGTTCGGAGAATGATCAGGTGTCGGGTTGCTCGCGTTTCCCTGCGCTAAACGCTCGTGAACCCGACCTACGGGGACAAATGTGATTTCGTTTGGGAATCCTGACTCCCAGATTTCGTTATGGCCTGCTCCTCCCGCATTGAATGGACCCACTCCTCCTGGAACCCGGTTACCGGGTGCAGTCGGGTATCGGCCGGGTGCGCGCACTGCTACGCCGAGCGCATGGCTAAGCGCTTGCAGGGCATGAGAGTAGCTAAGTACCGCAACGGCTTCGAGGTGACCCTCCATCCCGATGTTCTCGAAGACCCGCTCAAGTGGAAGAAGCCGCAGCTCATCTTCGTCAATTCAATGTCCGACCTTTTCCACGAGCAGATCCCGATTGCCTACTTGCGCCAGATATTCGACGTTATGCGTCGCGCCGATTGGCACATCTTCCAGATACTCACCAAGCGGGCGGAGCGTCTCGCTGAATTGTCGCCTAGGATTGACTGGCCGCCGAATGTTTGGATGGGGGTGACGGTCGAATCGGCCAGGTTTACGCACCGGATCGGTCTCCTGCGCCAGAGCAGCGCGGCGATCAAGTGGCTGTCGATGGAGCCGCTTCTCTCAGCCGTGCCGGACATGGACCTTGCTGCTATCGACTGGATAGTTGTCGGTGGCGAATCCGGCCCCGGCGCCCGCCCGATGAAAAAAGAGTGGGTGGTAGATATCAAGCGCCAGTGTGATGCTCAAAACGTCCACTTCTTCTTCAAGCAATGGGGCGGGGTGAACAAGAAGAAGACCGGCCGCAAGCTCAATGGCCGCTTCTACGACGCCATGCCGCCACTCCCCGAGCCGGCCGGCCAATTCACTTTTGGGTTGTAGATTTCTCCCGTATATTTTGTTGTAGGTCGGGACCTTTGTGGTCCCGACAGGTGGCAGGACCTCAGGGGTCCTGCCCTACGAAGAGATGAAGACTCGCATGGACAAAACCGTCGGCGTGCTCGCCATCCAGGGCGATTTCGAGCGCCACATCTACCAGCTCGGGCTGGTCGGCGCGCGGCCGGTCGAGGTTCGTCTGCCGGGTGATCTAGACAAACTCGACGCGCTCATACTCCCCGGCGGCGAGTCGACCACAATCAATATCATGATCGACCGATTCGATCTCAGGGAACTGCTGGTTCGCTTCGGGCGTTCTAAACCGGTATTCGGAACCTGTGCCGGGATGATCATGCTGGCCAAGAAGATAGAGAACAACACGTCGAACGTAAACGCCCTGGGTCTGTTGGACATCGATGTCGACCGCAACGGATACGGCCGTCAAGTACACTCCTGGGAAGACAAGGTCGATGCCGATCTGGCCGGGCAGAAGGCGAAACTGACTGCCACTTTCATAAGGGCGCCGAGGGTGACGCGAGTCGGCCCAGAGATCGCAACTCTCGCCTCCTGGCGAAACGACCCGGTGCTGATCCGCCAGAATCGACTATTGGCGGCCTCATTTCATGCTGAACTCGACGACGACACCACGCTGTTGGAGTATTTTCTGACAAGAGTCTGACGCCTCCGGATAGTGTGCGCGTATACTAACTGAAAGCAATTCGATGGACATAACAGCAACCAAACCACCGGCGGAAGAAACCGTGCTCAAGCTCGAAGCTGCTCCAACATTGCCGGTGGCCGAGCGCCTGAAAATTCCGCACCGGCGCCTGCCGAGTTGGTTCAAGGCGCGGCCGCGTATGACCGAGGAGTTCAATCGTGTCTATTCGTCCCTGAAGGCGGGCGGATTGCACTCGGTCTGCCAGGAAGCCTCCTGTCCCAACATCTGGGAGTGTTTCAACGAGGGCACCGCTACGTTCATGATCCTCGGCGATAAGTGCACCCGGAACTGCAACTTCTGTGATGTTGCCACAGGCAAGCCGGATGGTCTGGACCGCGACGAGCCCCGTCGGCTGGCCGAAGTAGTCGGGCGGCTCGGACTCAAGCAGGTAGTGATAACGTCGGTGGCCCGCGATGACCTCTCCGACGGCGGCGCGTCGATCTTTGTCGCCACCATGCGCGAACTCAGGGCGCATGATCCCGCGATCAGAGTTGAGTTTCTCATTCCCGATTTCAAAGGTGACTATCAGGCGGTGGCGTCGGTAATCGACTCCGGGGTAGACGTGCTGGCGCACAATGTCGAAACGGTTCAGAGGCTGCATCGCCGGGTGCGCGGCGGAGCGAAACTGGATCGCTCGCTGGGCGTGCTGCGCTACATTTCAGACTACAAACCGAGGCCGGTGGTGAAAACCGGTATCATGCTCGGATTGGGTGAGACCAAGGATGAAATAATCGAGGTGCTGCATCAGATTCACGCCGCCGGAGTGGACATCGTCACGATCGGCCAGTACCTGCGGCCGTCGTTGGCGCACCTTCCGGTGGAGTGTTTCTACCTTCCTCAGGAATTCGAGGAACTGGCGCAGATAGGAAAGGATATCGGTCTGGGGCATGTTGAGGCCGGCCCGCTGGTTCGCAGTTCCTACAAGGCCTTTCACCAGTCGAAAAGTATCCTGGAGAAAGCATGATTAAGAAGATCACTATCGCCCGCCACTACGGCTTCTGCATGGGTGTCAAGCGGGCTATTAAAATAGCCGATGAAACCGCCCGCGACACGGACGGCCCGGTGACGATCCTCAATGAAATAGTGCACAACGACTCGGTGGTCGAAGACTTTCGTCGCAAAGGTGTCGGCCAGAAGTTTGCGGTCAGCGATGTCCCCGGCGGCACGCTGATCATTTCGGCCCACGGAGTCGCGCCGCATGTCAAGCAGGAAGCGGCAGATCGAGGGCTCAGAGTAGTCGACGCCACCTGTCCGCTGGTTACACATATCTACAAGATTATCGCCAAGGTTATCCCGCAGGGGTACTATCTCATACACTTCGGTGACAAAAACCACGACGAGACCCAGGGCGTGGTCGGCCACGCGCCAGACCGGATCACAGTGATTTCATCGATAGCCGAGCTCGACAACTACCCGGAATGGACCGACCGCAAGCTTGGGCTGACGGTTCAGACCACGATGCGGATAGAAGACTTCGAGGCGTTTCGAGTTGCAGCTGAGCGGAAATGGCCTCATTTGGAAACATTCGATACTATCTGTATGGCCACCAGCGAGCGCCAATCGGCCGTGCGCGACATGGCCCCGGAAGTTGATATCATCCTCGTGGTCGGTTCAGAAACCTCGGCGAACTCCAAGCGGCTGGCCAATATCTCGCAGGCGCTTTGTGGGCGCGGCGAGCTGATCGGATCGGCCGAAGATATCCACGAAGAGTGGTTCACCGGCCCGAACGAGCGGCTGGAGCGCGTCGGTGTAACCGCCGGAGCGTCCACTCCTGATTTTCTTGTCGAGGCGGTTATCAAACGGCTCGTGGAGTTTTCCGGGGGACAGGCCGAGGTGTATCAGCAGCCCAAACCACCCAGAAAACGCCCAGTGGCTGCAGAAGCTGCCCAGGACAACGCCGCGCACCTGGCCTAAAATTGGCGGCCAACACATGCCCCTTGTTAAAATGGGAAAACTGGCAGACCTGCCTCCGGGTGGGGTTCTCGAGAAGCGTATTCGAGCCCGCCGGGTGGCGGTGTTCAATGTCGACGGCCGACTGTACGGCCTCGAAGCTGACTGCAAGCATATGCGGGCGTCGCTTGCCGCGGGAAGCGTGAAAGACGGCACGATCACCTGCCGCTGGCATCACTGGCGGTATGTGCTCGAGACCGGGGAGTGTCTGAATCTCAAGGGGGTGTTCCTTAAGCGGTATGATGTAATGGTCGACGGCGACGAAGTCTTCGTACAAATGTAAGGGAGTGCAGAATTATGATCTACGAAACCGAGATTGAAGATTATCTCTATCGAGTTACTCCGGAACGGCCATCGGTTCTGCAGGAGATGGAAGCGTACGCAGAAAAGAAGGACTTTCCCATAGTCGGCCCGCTTGTGGGCCGGTTCCTGTATCAAATGGCGAAAGTGACCAAAGCGCGAAAGGTGCTCGAACTTGGCAGCGGTTTCGGCTATTCGGCATACTGGCTGGCCCTGGGAATGGGGGGGCGGGGGAAAATCACCATGATCGACGGCAGCGAGGAAAACCGGAGCCGGGCGCTCGGCTATCTTGAGCGAGCGGGGTTGGAAACCAGGTTCGAATTCAAAGTGGGAGATGCGCTGGCAGTATTGTCCGAAATCGACAAGGAGTTCGACATCGTTTTCAATGATATCGATAAGACGGGATACCCCGCCACTATCGATCCGGTGGCGAAGCGCCTACGCCGCGGCGGACTTTTCATCACTGATAACGCGCTCTGGTCCGGTCAGGTCTGCGAAACCGACCAGGACGTCGACACCAGGGCAATTGTTGAATTCACGCGCGAGCTTTATGCAGACACAAGGTTCTTTACGACGATACTCCCGCTTCGCGACGGGCTGGCGGTAGCGGTGAGACTTTGATTGTGACGTGGCGCCCACGAGTCTTAGAGGCACAAGAGCGTCAGTTCACATCCCTTTCGCCCTGCTTAGGGGCCGAGGCAAAAAGGGGCAAGAATTCACGCAACAGCTGCCGAGACTTTTGAGGCAACGATTCCTTGTCCGATAGTCGGCGCTGATGTGCCTCGCCGCATTCATCACGATATTGTCATTTCCGGATAGCGCGGTTCGGTTTTTGGAACTTTGGTCGGTTGCGGGTGTTCCAATTGTAAGATGTCGATCAAGTTACTTCATTCTGAGTCCGATACCCCGGTAGTGGGCATACTGAGAGCAGTTCTGGACGATTAGTTCTTCCACAGATTGAGGCGCGCTGGATTAGGCGCCCGGCAATAGCTGAAATTCTGGGGTGGCGGTGAATCATTTTACGCTCCGCAGAGTCTAAGATACGGTTCCAATGGAGCCGGCGCCGATGGCATGGTGGAGTTTGCGAGTTTTTAACATAGATTTAGGTTGACAAAAATGACCGCGGACCGTTTCTATGGTGCCCGAGGTCGGAAAGTGGCCGGGCGAGTCAGTCGCCTCTCAGGCCTCTCCGATCTGGAATTTGGAAGTCCTCCAGGCTCCCGAACAAAGTATCGGCCCCTACTGTGTTCCCGGCTACCGGCCCTGTGGACTAAGTGACCAGGAGAAGTTATGCCTCAGAAGCGTGCAACATTCATGACATACGGCCACGATGAGCGCTGCGACGAAGTCCGCAGATTCATCGAGGATGCCGGTATCCGGCTTGATATCAGAGATCTCAGCAAGAATCCGCTGACGATGGAGGAGCTGGACCATATGTTCGGTCACAACCCGCTGTCGTATTTCATCAATCCGGCATCGAGCGAGTACACTTCGCTCGGACTCGATCAGAAGGTTCCGGATCGGCGCGAGATGCTCAAGCTCATGGCCGAACATCCGGGTTTGCTGCGTCGTCCAATTGTCAAAAACGCTCGGTTACTGACAATCGGGTGCAACAAGGAAAAGATCGCCGAGATGCTCCAGATCAGTCAGAATGGCGAACCGGACGAAGAGAACGAAAACGACAGCCGCAAGTCCGGTAAGGTAACCCGGCGTTCTCTGCCGGTGCGCAAGTAGTTTCTTCCGCACCATCCACCCGGCGCGGGACTGCCGCTCCGCGCGGCGATGTCGTAGCGTGGCAATCTCCACTTGATTGTGGGTTGGGCGTTGAGATTGCCATGGCCGTGCCCGCCCTGTCAAAGTCGGGCGGGCCGAGCCTCGCGATGACAGTGCTGAGAGTTTTTCACCAATTGCCGTCGCGGGGAATCCAGGATTCAACCGTCATCCCACGTCTGCCGAGGCAGTCTGCAGCCCGCGACGATATTTCTTTCCTTCGGCCTCCCATCGCCTATATTCGCCCTCAGAGAAGACTACCGAGGTGCCGTACATGGAAATCCAGCGCGAAACAATAGAAACTGACATATTGATAGTTGGCGCCGGCCCCGCGGGACTGGCTGTTGCCCTCAAACTAACTCAGCTTTTTGCCGCAGACGGTGCTCCGGCCATGCCGGAGGTGTTCCTCATGGAAAAGGGATCGTATGTCGGGGGGCATTCTCTCTCCGGCGCGGTCATGGACCCGAAAGGCCTCCGTGAGCTGATCCCGGATTTCGAGGCCAAGGGCGCACCGCTGGAGGCTCAGGTCAGCAAAGACGCCATGTATATTCTCCGCCGGAATGGCGCGACAAAACTACCGCTCATGCCGCCGCCGCTCCGAAATCACGGCAACTATGTCGTGTCTCTCAACAAACTGGCCGGCTGGATGGCCAAGCAGGTCGAGGCGGCCGGGGTTGACATTTTTGCCGGTCTGGCCGGTTTCAAACTGCTGGTAGAGAACGGGCGCGTGGTGGGCGCCCAGACCGTCGACATGGGGTTGGACAAGGAAGGCCACCCGAAAGCCAATTTCGAGCCGGGTTCCAACATCAAGGCCAAAGTCACCGTGCTCTGCGAGGGCGTCCACGGGTCGCTCACTAAAGAAGCGTTCGAGCGCCTGCCGGAGCTTCGCCAGGATTGTTACCCGCAATCGTACCTGACCGGCGTGAAGGAAGTGTGGGAGGTCCCTGCGGGGCGGATACAGGCCGGGGAGGTAATCCATACCGCCGGATGGCCGGCCGAGAGTTACGAATACGGCGGCTCCTGGCTTTACGGCATGAGCGATACGATGGTCTCGGTCGGCTATTGCTCCGGGCTGGACAGCCCCAACCCGACCAACGATCCCCATTTCAGATTTCAGCTCTACAAGACGCACAAACTGGTCCATTCGATTCTTGAAGGCGGCACCATGCTGCACTACGGGGCCAAGACGATTCCGGTCGGCGGCTACTATTCGATTCCGAAGCTGTATCACGACGGCCTCCTTTTGTGCGGCGATTCGGCCGGGCTGCTCAATCCCCAGCGGTTGAAAGGCATTCATCTGGCGATCAAGTCGGGCATACTCGCCGCGGAGACGATATTCGAGGCGGTCAAAGCCGAGGATTACAGCAGGACTCGCCTGAGTCTCTATTCCGACAAGTTCCAGAAGAGCTGGGCTAAAGACGAACTGTGGAAGTCGCGCAATTTCCACGCCGGATTCGAGGGCGGTCTCTGGACCGGCATGCTCCACGCCGGGTTGCAGATCGTGACCGGCGGACGCGGTATTTTCGATCGTCGCGCCCACAAACAGGACCACGAGTACGTCCTGAAGATCTCGGAATACGAGCGGAAATACGGGCACAGGCCGGCCAAGCCTGCGCTCAAGCTGGACAACCAGTACCTGTTCGACAAGGTCTCCGACGTCTATAAGTCCGGCACCATGCACGAGGAACACCAACCGTCACATCTGGTAGTAGCTGATTTCAACATCTGCAACACGCGCTGCACCGAGGAATACGGTAACCCGTGCCAGCACTTCTGCCCGGCGTCGGTCTACAACATGGTCGAGGATCAGTCCCGCCCCGGCAGGCTCAAGCTGGAACTGACCCCGTCGAACTGTGTCCACTGCAAGACCTGCGACATTCTGGATCCGTACCAGATCATTAAGTGGGTGACGCCGCAGGGCGGCGAAGGCCCGAATTACACGAATTGCTGAAGCCCCGCGGCCGGTGCCACTGAACGTGGCGGACAAGGTCATGCGCCTCGCACAAACTGTAGGGCAGAAGCCTCGCCGCTTCGGCGAGTGCTTCTGCCAAACTGAGCGAAACGCGAGTGATCGCATCTGGCAGAACCGCTCCGCCCGAAGCGGTCGGAGGGTTCTCCCCAACGATACTGCGGCCCGGGGAGCAAGCTGTGGGGGAAGAAACCGCGTGACCCACTGTACAGGAGACAGAAAGCAGTCTTTGACACTGGCGCGGGTAGCTCGTCTTCTTGGTAGAGGGATGCCCTCATCGCCAATGGGTTATTGACCTGCATAACAAGGAGGTGCGTCATGCAGTGGAAGAACGCAGTTGGTCTCGGTGCAGCGGCCGCGGTGCTGTCAATGACGGGTTCCTGCGAAACCGGTGTCGCGGCGAACCAACGGATCCTGTCGGGGCCGTATTCGTTTGAGAATCTCTCAGTTTATCTCGTCCACTCGGAAGATGCGACTAAGGTCGAGGACTTGCGGACATTGGATGAGGCTGTCGAAGAAGGCTGGCTGACCATCTTTGAGACCGGTGTAATCGACGAAATCGAAGTTGAGAATACGTCAGACTGGCCGGTGTACATTCCGTCAGGAAGTATTGTTACAGGCGGTCGACAGGACAGAATGCTTCCGCATGACATTATTGTCGCTGCGCACTCAGGAAAGATACCGCTGGCTTCATTCTGCATAGAGCGGGGTCGCTGGTCCGGGCGAGGACAAGAGAGTGAGAGTATCTTTATGGTTGCGCCCTTTCTGGTGGCCGATCGCGATATTCTCATGGCGGCCAGAATCGAAAAATCCCAACGCCGCGTATGGGAAGGTGTCGCTGCCAATATAGAAGAGTACGGCACACATATTCGAGGCGGTCGCGCGGACGAATGGTTGTGGGTGTCCAGCCTGCCCGAGGCTCTCGAAAACATGCAGATTCAGGACAGGGCGCGCCCATATGTCGAGGCCATCACATCTCAGGCTCGTTCCCGCACGGGCGCTATAGGCATGGTGGTAATCATCCAGGGCAAAATCAGCGGCGCCGACCTGTACCGCAGCGGGACGCTCTTCGAGAGGCTGTTTCCAAAGCTCCTCGATGCCGCCGCCACTGTAGCCCTGGCGAAAAGCGCAGACGAGGGCGCCCCGGAACATGTCACGGTGGAAGAAATTTCCGCCTGGATGGCGGGTGCCGAGACGGGCAATGCCAGTTCAGAAAGTGGGGGCGGGGTTGTGTTTCTCCGCAGGATTGAGAGCGAGAACGCAGTTTTCATCGAGTCACTGAGCGACACCTTAACTGACCATTGGATTCATAAGAGCTTTCTCGGCAAGTAGCTCGGAAACGGCAAAACCAAACCGCCCGTAGCAGTCGGTATGACCGGCCCGGGTCCACAACCGTTTCACCAGGGGCGCTCATTGTTTTCGTCGTACCCCGGCTTGACCTGGGTATCCCAAGTCAGTATACCTTTGCTTCCGGAACCGTATTGCCCTGATCCAGTATCAACTACTATGACCTGCATCCGAGGCCCCATTCCGTGCTGACCAAAATCGTCGCCGTGCAGGCGAGAATGGGCAAGCGGCTCAGCCTGCCCGACATGATCCACATATTCAAACAGCGGCCCGATTTTGTCTGCCTGCCCGAGTATTGGTTGATCGACGAATCGATCGGCGACTTCCACCGCGCCGCCCTGCAGCATCATGAGTACATGGAGTATCTGCGACGGCTTTCAGAAGAGCTGACGACCTGTCTGATCGGTGGAACCGTGGTCGAAAGTGAACAGGATCGCCTGTTCAACAGCTGCCCGGTTATGCGAAACGGAGTCCTGATGGCGAGCTACCGTAAACGGTACCCGGTGCCGGGCGAGCAGGCGAAGGGGATTCAGCCGGGTTCAGGTAACCTGGTGTTCGATGTGGACGGGGTCAGGATCGGGATAATGATTTGCGGTGACGTTCTCTATCCTGAAACGTACGGGGAAATGCGCCGCGCAAAGGTTGATGTCATATTTGTCCCGACCACATCGCCCTATCGACCGGATGACACTCCCGCCGCTAAGCAAGGGCGGGATTTGCGATACTTTGTCGACGGCGCCGCCTCTTCCGGTGCATACGTGGTTAAAGTATGCGGTGTGGGGGTGCTGTTCGGGAGACGATTGCAGGGGCGATCATCGGTTGCCGCGCCGTGGGGGATGCTCGCGTGCGTGGGCTACGATGACGAGTTCTCGGAGCGCATCCTCACCGTGACGCTTGATATCGACGAAATCCGCGAGTTCCGCCGCAAGGCGAGTGATCACGGGGTGTCGGTTAGATAGCTGGGGTCCCTCGCTGTCCCTCCCCGAATGGCCATCGGCTTGAAGACCGTGGTGGATGGGGACGTCCACCACGCACGACGATGCGCCGCCCGGCCCCTCCGAGGCGGGATGCTTGACAGCTCCGGCTACGCTTCCTACCGCCGGCGCTGGAAGTTGAGATAGTTCTCTATCTGCGCGTTTTCCACCACGCTGGTATACCAGGCTCCCCAGGCGCGCTGCTGCTTGGTCTGCTTCAATACGTTTAGAACCGAATCCCGTTTTTCGCTGAAGGTCGTGAGGTCGGGTGACTCGCGATTGAGCAGCTCCATAATCACCGTGCCGGTCGAGTAATCAACCGGTTTTGACACCGCTCCGACATTCTTGAGGCTGAACGCCGTCCCGATCGCGGTTGGATCGCCGCCCAGTTTCGGGACGGAGGCGTCGCGCGAAATCGGCTCCAGCTTTTCGTAGGTGAAGCCATAGCGAATAGCGGCGTTTTCCAGGGTGGCGCCGCGGCCGATCTCGTCGTAGATCACCTGGGCTGTGTCGCGGCAGACCTCGGCCAGTTTGGCGTTACGGAAGTCTCGCTTGACCCTGGCCTCGACGTCTTTTAGTTCGGCCACTCCGGCCGGAATCTTGTCGGCTACCCGCATCACACAGTAGTAATTGGTAAGGTCAAGCACCTCCGAGATGTCGCCCACCTGAGCTTTGAAAGCCCATTCTATGTCTTTCGGCCCGGCCCCCACCCAACTGACGCTGCCAGTCTTTTCCAGGGGCGGCGTAGTTGTGTGTACCTCGAGGCCCTCCGCTTGCGCGGCCTCGGCGAACCCGGTCTCGGCTGCCTGGGTCTTAATTAAATCGAGTTGCTGCCAGGCGGCGTCCAGAGTCTGTGTTGAAGCCTCAGTCTTGACGAGAATATGCGCCACGTGGGCCTCGCGCTGACCGTTTTCTTCTCGATAACCCATGTGCTTGAGAACGTGCCAGCCGAAATCGGTCTTGATGGGCAACGAAATCTCCCCTTCGCGCATGGCGAATGCGGCGCTGTCGAACTGCTTGACCATCCGCCCCGGCGCAAACCAGCCCAAATCGCCGCCGTTAGAGCCCGAACCGGGATCATCGGAATATATTCGTGCGAACTCGGCAAAATCGGAACCGGCGGTCACGGAATCGTAAATCTCTTGAGCTCGCACTTTGGCGGCTTCCTCGTCGAACTGGCCCGGCGCCTTGCTGGCCCGGACTATTTCCAGGACCACCCGCTCGCCTAATTTGTAGTCCTCGCGATTCTTTTCGTAGTATTCCTGCATTTCTTCAGGTGTCGGATCCTTTATCAAGCCGTAGAACCGTGTCATGGGAATATTGACAACTCCCAGCGTGATCTTCTCAAAATGATCCAGGAACGCCTGCCGTGCTTCCTCATCGCTGACCACGGCCGCCTCCATGACCTGTTGCTGGACCTTGAATCGCTTGAGGTCCTCTCGGTATGCTTGCTCGACACTGGCCCAGAAGGCGGCCTGACTGGGGTCGGCCATCAGGGCCTCATACTTCTGATAATCGAATACGCCGTTGGTCTGAAGTTCGGGTGACTGCTGCAGGAACTGCGGCGGGTTAAATCTGAGAAACTGGTAGAGATCCTCGCCGGTCACCACCACTCCCATCTTCTGACCTTCCTGCTTTATGAGCCGGTCGGCGACCAGCTCATCCCAGGCCTGCTGCTCCAGTTCACGCTCCCGTGTTTCCGGGATTTCGTAATCGGCTCCCCGGGTATTCCGCTCGTTCTGATACAGGTTATTGAGCACTTGGGAGTAAGTCTGCCACGAGATCTCCTCGCCGTTGATGATCCCGGCCACGTTCCTTTCCAAACCTGTGCCGCGCCCGCTGAAATTCATGCCCCATTCCAGCACGATCATGGCAACAAAGAAAACTAACACGGTGATGATGATCGGCAGGATCATCTTGCGAAGCATTTCAAACATCTGACCGAACTCCTCTCAGTACCATTGTACCCGATTCCTGCGACCGCCGCTGTTTGGAGGGCACAAACTTCATAATATACCCAAATGCGCGCCATTGGCAAGGCGCAGCCAGCTCGATTGCGGCAAAAAAAACTGTTCTCTCGGCTCGCTTGTTGGTACCATCCATGAACCTTTTGAGCAAGCAGCCGTGGCCGCACCTATGACCAGAGTATCGACCAATGCCGTCGCCTTGTTAGCCGTGCTACTCATTTTGGGGACAACAGCTTACGGCCAGAACCCAGTATGGCCGCTCAAGGGGGAGATCGATCTGTCCTCCGGCTACGGAGACCTCCGCGCCGGCCGGTTCCATGTTGGTCTGGACCTCCGCACGGGCGGCCGGATCGGCGCCAAAGTGTATGCACCGGTGGACGGGTACATCTGGCGGATCAAGATGTCCTATCGCGGGTACGGCAAGGGTTTGTATCTAAAAGGGGACGACAAGCACATCTACGTCTTCGGGCATCTGTCCGGATTTCCAGACGCCATCACCAAAGCGGTTACCGACGAGCAGTTTCAGCTCGAACGCTACTATGTCGAGCTTACCTTCCCACCGGATTCCATTCGGGTCAAGAAAGGAGACCTAATCGCCTTCTCCGGACAGACCGGCGTGGGGGCACCACATCTCCACTTTGAAAAACGCACCGCGGATAATCTGCCGCTGAACCCGTTATTGCATGGGTTCGACCTCGACGATCGCGTACCGCCAACCTTGGAGCGTCTGGGGATTCAGTTGCTCGATAACCACTCCCTTTTCGCGCAGGGTCGCCGCAAGTTGTTCCTGCCGGTCAAGAAGATTTCCGCCGGCAAGTACCGGGCGGAACGTACGCTCGCCCTGGATGCTCCTTTCGGATTTCTGGTCGACGGTTTCGATCAGATGCGCCCCGGCGGTATGCGCCAGGCTATTCACAAACTGACGATGTACATCGATAGTGTCCCTTATTACGAATCGGTTTTCGACACGCTGCCGTTCGAGGTCGGTTCGGCGGTATCGCTCCTGTTTGATCCGGCAGAGGCAGCCAACGGTGAGAGGCGGGTGCGGCGGATGTTTCGCCCGGTGGCTCAGGACGCGATCTGGCCCGAGGCGCGCGCCTGCTACGGCGGTCGTTCGCCCGGGACCTGCGCCTATGGAGTCGACTCGCCGCCGCGCGTGGGCCGTCACGAGGTGCTAATAGTCGGCGAGGATGCGGCGGGGAACCGCTCAGAGCTGACGTTTCATTTCAATTATGTCGAACCGGGTTCGACTGAGTCGGCGGCAGCAAGATCGTCATACGAATTCCAGAACGACACCACACCCACATTGGAAGGGTATGAATTGGCGGATGACGGTCTTATAATGCAGATCAGGGCGAGTGACCGAAAGCACTACCTTTTCTTCCGGGCGAAGTCGCCGCATGAGACGCTTCTGGACCCGCATGATCTGGAATCATACCGGCTTCAGGATGAGATCAAAAATAAAGGTATTGATCTGGCGGTGGTCGGCTGGGACGGGGACCGGCAGTTACGATCCGGCGATGACCAGTTCACACTGACGGTACCCAAAGGAGCTCTATTTCGGCCGCAGTTTCTCGCCGTGAAAGCAACTGATCCTCTGCGCGGAACCCAACCGATTCCTGTCTCGCAGGTATACCGGGTCGAACCCCAGTCACTCCCCATGAAGGGACAGTTCAAAGTCGCCATAAAGCTGGACCCGTCCACGCCCGGCATTCGTCAGGCGGGCCTTGGCTGGTCGGCTGAGAAGGGAGATGCCTGGACCTGGATTGACAACGGCGAGCTGGGCGACAGTGTCGCCGAGGGGACCTCCTCGGGCGGCGGCCTGTTTACGGTCGTGCTCGATGCCGCGGCGCCGACTATCACCGGTCTGAATTTGAAAAACGGTCACAAGTACACCAATCGGCGTCCCGAGGTGACATTCAAACTGAGCGACAACCTCTCCGGGTTCGAGGATGACCGGGCTATCGACGTGCGCATTGACGGCCAGTGGCTGCTTCCGGAACTCGATGTCGAAACCGGTCGCTGCGTGGCGAAACTGAAAGGTCCGCTTGACATCGGAAAACATCAGTTGAGTATTGTGGTCCTGGACCGTGCCGGCAATCGTGCGGAACGAACACTCGAATTCGAGATAGTGAAGCAGAGTAAGAGTAAGAGTACGAAATAGAGGTCGCGTGTTTATATATCAGCCAATGGAAACTCAACTCGCCCTGCTGTGGGTCTTCCGAGCGTAGGAAAACAGATCGGTGTTCATACCCATCCGTGATGACCAGCCAACCTTGCGCCCCCCGCACTTTACGATTGCGTTGATCCTCATCAATTCCGCAGTCTTTCTGTATACCAAGACGCTTGGGTACGAGGGTTTCCAAAACGTGCTGGTTTATTTCGGCTATATTCCTGATCTCGTACTCGAGTCCGACCAATACCTCGATGTTCCTCATTGGCTGTATGCCACGCCGTTTACGTCGATGTTCCTCCACGGCGGCTGGATGCACCTGATCGGCAACATGCTCTTCCTCTGGATCTACGGCAATAACATCGAAGACTACTTCGGCTCGATACGGTTCATCCTGTTCTATCTCATCTCCGGTATTGCGGCCATTGCACTCTACACGCTGTTTAATCCCAATTCGCAGGTGCCGCTGGTGGGGGCGTCCGGCGCGATCGCCGGTGTCATGGGCGCGTACTATGTTCTTCATCCGCAGGCGCGCATTACTATCCTCATTGTCTTCTTCTTCATCATGCTGAGGGAATTCCCGGCCAAAGTGGTGTTGGGGTTCTGGTTCGTCTACCAGATACTCATGTCAACTCTCGACCTCGGTTCCGGCGGGGGAGTGGCCTGGCTGGCCCACGTGGGGGGATTCGTATTCGGCTATCTGCTCCTGCGGCTGCTGCTGGCGGTAAGGGGTAGACGCCGGATCGGCTCTGATCAACCCCGTATCTACCGGATGCAATGGTAGGATGGCTTTGAATTCCTCCCAACGTCACCAGATCCTAAGCCGATAGAGGCGTGTCGGTTATGCTGAGTTCACTGGTGCATCGTAAGCCGCCTTTGTCCCCGCCCGAAACCGCTTGACCTGTCCCCGACAGGTCCTTTATTGCGTCGTTTTAGGACGTGAAAAACCGGCAAGGCCCGGCGACAGGAGATAGAACTATATGATTACCAGACAACAGGCTCTGGATTACCACTCGCAAGGCAAACGGGGCAAGATCGAAGTCCGCCCCACTAAACCGTGCAGTACGCAGGTCGACTTATCGCTCGCCTATACCCCCGGGGTTGCCGAGCCCTGCAAAATGATTCATCAGAACCCGGCCGACGTTTACAAGTACACCGCCAAGGGGAATCTGGTTGCGGTGGTCTCCAACGGCACCGCGGTGCTTGGACTGGGCAATATCGGCGCCGCCGCCGGTAAGCCGGTCATGGAAGGCAAAGGCGTTCTTTTCAAGAGGTTTGCCGATATCGACGTGTTCGATATTGAACTCGCCACCGAGGATCCCGATGAGGTCATCAAGGCGTGTCAACTGCTGGAGCCGACTTTCGGCGGTATCAATCTCGAGGACATCAAGGGACCGGAGTGTTTCTATATCGAAGAGACCCTCAAGGCGACAATGAAAATTCCGGTCTTCCACGATGACCAGCACGGCACGGCGATTATTTCCGCGGCCGCGCTGCTCAATGCATTGGAATTGGTCAACAAAGATATCAGCAAAGTCCGGGTGGTTTACTCAGGAGCCGGCGCCGCCGGTATCGCCTGCGCCAAGCTCTACATTTCGCTCGGGGTCAAGCCTGATAACATACTTATGGTCGATTCCAAGGGCGTGATGTATGAGGGACGCGATGAGAAGTGGAACAAGTACAAAGCGCAGTTCGTCCGCAAAACCAATTGCCGGACCATTGCCGATGCCCTTGTTGACGCCGATGTGTTCGTGGGCGTTTCCGTGAAGGATCTGGTCACGCAGGACATGGTCAAGAAGATGGCCAAGGATCCAATCCTGTTCGCTATGGCTAATCCCGACCCGGAGATCACTTATCCCGACGTAGTAGCGGTCCGCAAGGACGCAATCATGGCGACCGGTCGCTCGGATTATCCCAACCAGGTCAACAACGTGCTCGGCTTCCCGTTTATTTTCCGCGGTGCGCTCGATGTCCATGCCACTGCGATCAATGAGGAGATGAAAATCGCCGCCGTCCACGCCCTGGCGCGGCTCGCCAAGGAAGACGTTCCTGAAAATGTCGCCAAGGCGTACGGGGTCGAATACTTCCGATTCGGCCGGGAGTATATCATCCCGAAACCGTTCGACAGCCGCGTGCTGGTGTGGGAGGCCTCGGCAGTCGCGAAAGCGGCCATGGACAGCGGTGTCGCCCAGGCGCCGATCGATATCGACGAGTACAAAAAACAGCTCGAAGGTCGAATCGGCCAGGGCCGCATCTTCATGAACGTGGTTTTCGACAAGGCCAAGAAGTCTCCCAAGCGCGTGGTCTTCCCGGAAGGCGATTCCAGTCGCATCATCCGGGCGGCCAAGATTGTCGAGCAGGAAGGTATCGCCAAACCGATCGTTCTTGGTAAGTTGGACGATATTAGGAAACTGGCGGTGAAATACGAAATCGACCTCACCGGTATCACTATTATCGATCCTATTTCGTCGCCCAAGCTTGAGAGCTATGCCGAAGCCTACTACAAGCGGCGCTGCCGCAAAGGGGTGACTCTCGAAAAAGCCCGAGACCAGATGCTGAGCCGCACCTATTTCGGCATCATGATGCTGGCCCAGGGCGACTGTGACGCGGTCCTGTCGGGGGTGACATCGGATTACCCCCACACGATCCGACCGGCATTGCAGATGATCGATCTCAGTCCCGGCGTGACCCGCGTTTCGGGCCTGTATGCACTGGTGAAAGATTCCAAACTGTACCTGTTTGCCGATACGACGGTCAACATCAACCCGACCGCCGAGGAACTGGCCGAGATCGCGATCGGCGCCGCCAAGGTCGCGCGCGGGTTTAACATGAAACCGCGCATCGCCATGCTCTCGTTCTCCAACTTTGGTTCGGCTCCGCTGCCGGAATCGAACAAAGTGGCGCTGGCCACCCGGCTGGTACGGGAGAAGGCGCCCGAGCTGATGGTCGACGGCGAGATGCAGCTCGATACCGCGCTTATGCCCGACTATTTGAAGCGGCACTTCCCCTTCTCACGACTGACCGAGGAGGCCAACGTGCTGATCTTCCCGGACCTGAACTCAGGCAACATCGCCTACAAGCTGGCGCTGAACTTGGGCGGACTCAAGGGCATCGGTCCTATTCTGATGGGCCTGTCCCGACCGGTCCACGTGCTGCATCGTACGCTCGATGTCGGCGAGATTGTCGACATGGCGGCGATCGCGGTCATGGATGCCCAGAAGCACCAGGTGTGAGCAGGTTTGGAGAATAGTCGTTGCGCGGCGTAAGGTGCCCGGCAGATGCCCTCATCTGCCGCGTACTGATGAGTAAGTCGTAAGGAGAATCCTCCCCCGCTTCGGGGGAGTGATTCTGCCGATTGGATCGGTGCGTGGTGGACGCTTGCTGTCGACCTGATCGGGGGTCCTCGTCCGCAACGGATCGGGTGTCGAACGTCTTCGACCGCCCACGAATCCCCCTGGAACTCCCGCCCGGGCTCGCACGTTTAGGGCCTGTTACCTGGACCTCATTCGCGGGCTTCATGGGTCCTCGTTAGACCGCCTGCGTACGAGCCGTGACCTTTCACACCAAAGGAGTCTCTATGTCATCAGTTGCAAAGTACGCCGGCGCTTTGGCGGCGCTGACACTTGTCGCCATCTCGTCCGGCCATGCCGATAACGATGCAAAAGCCAATACCGAGCCGGCTACAACCGTATCGCCAGTCGCCGAAATCGGCAAGCCCGCGCCGGTATTCAGTCTGCCGGATACCGACGGCAAGACCCACACTCTGAAGCAGTATCTCGACGCCGGCAAGACGGTCGTTCTCTACTGGTTCAATGCCAACTGTCCGGTTGTCATCCGCCACTTTGAAGTCAACCATACGTTCGGCAACCTGTACGCCGCCTACGACAAACGTAATGTTGCATTCATTGCCATCAACTCGACCAACCCCGACCATCCGCAGTTCGGCGGCGATGTCGAGCGCAAGTCCAAGTGGTCGATCCAGCATCCCATCCTGCTTGACCCTACCGGCGCCGTCGGCAAGATGTACGGCGCCAAGACCACGCCGCATGTCTACATTATCACTCCGGATGGCGTTCTCCGCTACGCTGGTGCTGTGGACGATGACCCGCAGAATCAGAAAGATGCCAAGGGCAAGGTCAGTTACGTTAGCCAGGCGCTCGACGACATTTTCGCGGGCAAGCCGGTGACAGTAGCCGAAACCAAACCGTACGGCTGCGGTGTCAAGTACGCCCAGTAGGTTGATGCCGAAACGCATCCGGTTTTTGACGTTATCGCTCGGCCTGGCGGCGTGTGCGTTGCTCGTCTCTGCGGGTTGCGGCGACGAAACGGCTCGCCACCCGGTCTGGGCCGAGTTGGTTGCGTCTACCGATACGGCGCGAATGGGTGAACCGTTCGAGGTTGGTGTCCTGCTCAAAATCGATCCCGAGTGGCACGTGTATTGGAAGTATTCCGGCGACGCCGGTCTGCCGACCGACATACGCTGGACGGTCCCCGATGGCTGGTCAGTAGGCGAACTCCAATGGCCGATACCGACCCGCTTTGTTGAAAACGGTCCTCTGACCACCTACGGATATGTCGATTCGGTGCTGTTGACCGCCGAGGTCAGACCACCCGATAACATCGAACCCGGCGCGGCGGTCCGGCTGGGTGCGCAAGTAAACTGGATGGTCTGCCACGACGAATGCATCCCCGGCAAGGCGACGCTCACGCTCGATCTGCCGATGGCAGGCGTTCACTCATTGTCAGTTCAAACAAGCACACACGCGTTGCGATTTCGTGCGTTGCAGGAACTACTGCCGGTCGCTTCCGATCGTGCCGGATGGTCGGCGCAAGCCGAATTATCGCCCGATTCCACCAACGACAAAGCGATGATTGTCACTCTGTATCTGTCCAGTCCCGAGGTCGCTGCAAAAGATGTGCTGGATTGGTTCCCGTCGCCGTCGCCGAGTCTGCTTGTCAAGCGAGTGAATCGACGAGTGGAAGACGGCGTGTTCGCCGTTTCGTTTTCGCTGCAGTCGATGTTCGGTTCGGCCGGGACGGGAGAGATGTTTGAGTCGCTGCTGGTTTACCGCGACAAGAGTGGCCGTGAGCGCGGGGTGCGTGTGGTGACGCCGCTGGGTGTGGAATCAGTTCCGCAGGCGGCCATCCCGTAATCCTAATGACACACATACATCCAAACTTACCCTGAGCCAGTCGGAGGGTGACACTCAACCGTTTAGCCGACCGTAGTATCCTGCCGCGCAACGGCGGAGTGATTCTGCCATTTAGTCCTTATCACTGGCGGGATTGAAGCGGTCCTGTCCTACAGGAGTCAGCATCCCCATCAGACCAAAAGGTTGACTTCCTACCCACGCTCCAATACCTTCCCGCCCATGGATAAGCCCCCTCGCAGGAAAGGTATCACCTACGCCGAGGCCGGGGTCGATATCAAGGCCGGTGACCAGGCGGTGGAGCGAATCAAGGCGCTGGCGCGCAAGACCTTCAACAGCCAGGTGCTGAGCGAAATCGGCTCATTCGGGGGCTTCTTTCGGCCGGATTTCAAAGGGCTCAAAAGCCCGGTGCTGATTGCGTCGGCCGACGGTGTCGGCACCAAGCTCAAACTCGCCTTCATGACCGGAAAGCATGACACGGTCGGCGAGGATCTGGTCAACCACTGTGTGAATGACATCCTGGTCCACGGCGCCCGGCCGCTGTTTTTTCTCGACTATATCGCTACCGGCAAGTTGAGACCGGACGTAATCGCGGACATTGTCGCTGGCTTCAGTCATGGATGTCAGAAAGTCGGGATGGCGCTTTTGGGCGGTGAGACCGCCGAAATGCCGGATTTCTACGCCCCCGGCGAATACGATCTGGCCGGGTTTATCGTGGGGGCGGTCGATGAGCATCACATCGTCAACGGTTCATCGATTCGGGTGGGTGACATATGTATCGGGCTGGCGTCGAACGGCCTTCATACCAACGGGTATTCCCTGGCGCGAAAAGTAGTTTTTGACATCGCCGGGCTCGAGCCGGGCGACCTGCTTCCCGACAGTAATATGACCATCGAGCATGCCCTCATGCAGGTGCACCGCTGCTATGCCCCCGTGATTCACCCGCTGCTGAAAGACCACCAGATCAAAGGGATGGCGCATATCACCGGCGGCGGAATACCGGGCAATTTGAACCGGATCCTGCCGGACCGGCTGTCGGCGAGAATCCGGCGACATGTCATGCCGATCCCGCCGATATTCGATTTCCTGCAGAAGGAAGGAGAAATCGACGACGAAGAGATGTATCGGGCGTTTAACATGGGGGTGGGGTATATCATTGTGGTGGCTCCCGAGGCGGTCGGCCCGGTGATCGATAGGCTGGCCGAGCAGGGCGAACGGGGGTACGAGATCGGCGAGATTATTAAAGGCGATCATAAGGTCGTCCTGGTCTGAGCGCCATCATGCGCTAACCGATTCACAGGCTTGAAAGGGAAAGCTAATGCTCAAGAAGGTTGTCATCGTGATTTGCGACGGGCTGGGCGACCGTCCGGTGCCGGAGCTGGGCGGACTGACACCGCTCGAGGCTGCCCGGACGCCTAATCTCGACCGTCTCGCGACCGAGAGCGAGTGCGGCATGATGCATACGCTCGGGCGCGGGCACACCCCCGGCAGCGACACCGCTCACCTGACTATTTTCGGCTATGACATCGCCAAATACTATTCCGGCCGCGGACCAATAGAAGTCGCCGGACTTGGTATGAAACTCAAGGGGGGCGATGTCGCCCTGCGCGGCAATATGGGGACCGTTGTGAACGGCATGATTACCGATCGTCGAGCCGGACGAATCCGTGTGGTGGCCCCGCTGTGTGAGGCTCTCGACGGCATGAAAATTGACGATGTGACGTTTATCGTTAGGCCGGGGACAGCCCACCGTGCTGGGGTGATCATGAGAGGAGCGGGACTGTCTGACGCTATCATCGACGCCGATCCGCATAAGGCAGACCTTCCGCTTCGTGACGTAACGCCCACCGTCAACACTCCCGAAGCGAAGAAGACCGCGGACGTTCTCAACCGATTTCTCGCCAAATCATACGACGTACTCAGCGAGCACTCCCTGAACAAAGAGCGGGTCTCCCGTGGGGAATTGCCTGCTAATTACCTGTTGGTGCGCGGAGCGGGGCAGTACAAAGAGGCGCCCGGCTTCCAACAGAAGTACGGCCTCAAGGCCTGCTGTATAGCCGGCGGCGGCTTGTACAAAGGCGTGGGAGCCTATCTCGGTATGGACATTCTCGATGTCCCCGGCGCGACCGCGCTACCCGACACGAATATCGAAAACAAGTTCAAGCTGGCAGTGGACAGTCTGCGGATTTACGATTTCGCGTTCGTGCACGTGAAAGCGGCCGATTCGCTGGGCGAGGATGGCAACTATAACGGTAAGCGTGACTTTATCGAGAAGATCGACCGCGCCGTGCCGATATTGTCCGGTCTCGGCGAGGATACGCTGTTGGTGTGGACCGCCGATCACAGCACGCCGTGTGAGATGAAAGCCCACTCGGCGGACCCGGTGCCGATCATGTTTCATGGCCGGGGCGTGCGGGTGGACAGCGTGAAGGCGTTTTCGGAAAGGGCCTGTACCGGCGGCGGACTTGGGTTTATGACCGGGCTCGACATCATGCCGCAGGTGCAGAATCTGCTCGGCACGCTGCACCTGGTGGGCGCGTGATTGGTCGTTGTTTCGACCGACGTGGTGGACGGGGACGTGCACCACGCACCAAGAGTGCCCGGCAGATGCCCGATATTGGGCCGTTTATGCTACCGTGCCCGGCAGATGTCCACATCTGCCGGCTTGTACGGCAAGCACCGCGCGCCAGGGATGTCTACTATACCAGACTTTGAGGTTCCATTCTGGCTGGATTTCTTAAACGACTCGGTGATTTGATCCTCCCCCGGGACGTGGAGGTCAGAAAGCGACGCCTGGAATTGACGATCTGGGCGTTTCTTCTGTCCCTGGCGTTTTATCCCGACTGGCCCGGCTTTCTCGCGTGGTTCTCGCTCGTGCGGCCGATCATGATCATATCGCGCATGCCGGGACGAGCCGCCTTCAGCTCGGCCTATCTGTTTGCGTTCTGTTTTAATGCCTTCTCGCTTTACTGGGTCGCGCAGGTATCGCCGCCGGGAGTATTCTCGGCCGTGGCAATTGTCTCGCTTTACTTTGCCGCGATCTTCAGCATCTTCAACAAGCTGTACCGGTTCAAACCGATCTACGGAATTGTCGCCCTGCCCTTTCTCTGGGTCGGGCTAGAATACTTTCGCACACTCTCCGAGTTTGCTTTCCCGTGGTCTGATCTCGGTTACACCCAGAGCTACTACCTGTACATTCTGCAGGTAGTGTCTCTGATCGGCGTCCACGGCCTGTCGTTTCTCATTCTGGTGGTCAATATCCTGCTGTGGCAGATACTGAGGCGCGAGGTAGATATCGCCCGCCGGGTCACTGCCGGCTGGGTTTCGCTGGGGATTGTCGTGCTGTTGATCGCCTGCGGCTGGGCGGTCACTCCGCCGATTCAGATACCGGGCAAGTACCCGGTCGCGATCCTGCAGGGCTCGGTGCCGGTCAATGTGAAGTGGGCCGAGGATAACGAGGAATACAGCTTCAAGCTGTATGATTCGCTGGCCCGCTCGCTGGGTGAAAGAGTCAATCTCGTGGTGTGGCCGGAAACCGCCGCCCCCAGCTACGTGTCGCACGACGAGGCCCGTCGCTCCCAACTTGCGAATCTCGCTGCTGATATGTCAACCTGTCACCTGGTCGGAGCCCTGGGGGCCATGCGCCTGGGCGAGAACTGGCGTCACTTCAACTCCGCTTACTTCTTTGATTCGACCGGCAGACAGGGCGGACGATACGACAAGGTCAAGCTGGTGCCGTTTACCGAACAGTCGCCGTACCAGGACCAACTCCCGTTTCTGCGAAAGGAATTCATCACCCGGTATCTGTCCTTCATCGAGACTTACGATGTTCCCTTCTGGTCGGATTTCTATCCGGGCGACTCGGCGATGTTGTTCGAAGCGTCCGGCTCACTGTTCGGCCCGCTGATCTGCTACGAGGTCACGTTCCCGGAGTATGTTCGGAAGCTGATTCTTGACGGCGCCGATTTCATAGTGGAGATCACCAACGATACCTGGTTCGGCCACTCGGTCGGCATCCACATGCACTCCCGGGTGTTTGTCACTCGCGCGGTAGAGAACCGCTGCTGGGGTGTGCGCGCCGCCAACAGCGGTCTCAGTTACGTGGTCGATGCCCACGGCCGCATACGCGAGCAACTGCCGCTCGACGCAGTGTCCCCACTGACGGCGAAGATCAGCCTCCTGGACGGGTTTTCGTTGTTCACTCGCACGGGTGACGTCGCCGGCAAGTTGTCGTTCTTGATCACGCTCGTTCTGGCCGTTATATTGCCCCTGGCATGGGTTCTGAAAAAGGTGAGAGCATCACGCGCAACCTAGCAATCGCGGCAGTTGTCGTACTCGGGATCTCGAGTGCGGTTGCGCGCGCGTACGAGTGGCGAAGCCTGACATCGTTTTCCGATGCCCGCCGCATGGCCGTGATTGACGACACCCTCTATGTGGTTACTTCGGGCGGTTTGCTCGCCATAACCGATGCCGCTCGACCCGGTCGCCAGTACACCAACCTGAGCGATCTCGGCACAGTTGATATCGGCGACATCATTCAGGACGCTGGTGGCTCCACCTGGGTCGCTGGGAAAGGCCGGCTGGTCAGGTGGGACGGGGCCGCCACTATGATGTATCCCGTAGTCGACAACGAGGGCGATCCGTTCCGCCTGGTGCGGGTGGTCGACGACGGCGACGCCCTGTGGGTCGGGTGTGATGTCGGCCTGATCCTCTTTTCCAAAGTTATCGGCGGCGGCCAAATACAAGATGCCTTCCAATTATTCGACGATCTCAACCCCGCGCCGCTGGTGCTTGATATCGCAGTCTCCGGCGACAGCATCTATCTGGCTACCTCGGCTGGTCTGGCGACCGCTAAACGCACCAACCATCTGGCATTGAAATCGCCGGCTAATTGGATTGGTTATCGATACACCGATTATCCCGAGCTGGGTGGGGATACAATTCGCTGTGTCGCTGTGTTCGAGGGTCGTGTCTATGTCGGTACTGATTTCGGCCTGTTTTGGTGGAATGATGCCTTGAATTCGTTCACGCAGATGCCGTTCTCCGTGGGGCGCCCGGTTTACCAGTTGACGGTCCGAAATGACTCGCTATTTACCTTCGCGCGCTTTGTGGTCGGTGTTGTAAAAAGCGGCGCCGTGTCCAGTATCGCCACGCCAGGCATGTCCGGCGGAGCCCGCTGCGGGGCGGTCTTTCAGGGTACGCGGTGGTTCGGGCGAGTTGACGGTGGGCTTTACTACCAGGTCGGCACGGACTATGCCGCATACCCGTACACGGGTCTGCCTGATAATGATGTAGTCGACGTGACCCGTTCGCCTGATAACCGCCTGATGTTTCTCTTTCGCGTCGACGGGCCGTACGAGCAGCAGGGGGACCAATGGGTGCACTGGCCGGTCAACGTCCGTAGCCGGGGACTGGCCATGCAGGCCGACCGTAACGGGAATTTCTACGTGGCGACGTTCGGCGCCGGGATGTCACGGATTGGCGATACCGTAGCGCAGTTCACGGCGTTGAATTCCACTCTGCAGGAGGCCGGCAGCGTTGGATCGAATTATGTCGTGTGCTTTGACCTCAAGATCACTGACAACTATTTCTTCGGTGTCAATTTCGAGCCGCGCGACGACACCCGCCTGGCTATCGCCGCCCTGGACGAAATGGACAGCATCAGCGGGTGGACCACGCTGGGGGTCAGTGACGGTCTCAATGGCGGCCAAATGGTCTCGGTCGATGAGTATAATCACGCCATCGCGGTCGGTTCCGGTCTGGCCGGGGTCTTTTACTATTATTACGGGGCCGACCCGTTCAACAAGGCCGATGACACTCTGAACCACTATTACGAGGCGCATCCGAACTTCCGGTATCGCATCAACTCCGACGTTGTGCGGGTGGTGCGTTTCTCGCCGAAGGGGGAGCTTTGGGTGGGCGCCAGTCTCGGTATATCGCGATTCGATCTCAGCATCGAGAGTTTTGTCGAGGTCACGCTGCCCGCCGGGTTCGGGCCGGACATCACGGCGCTTGAGTTCGACAGCCGCGGCAACGCTTGGATCGGAGCCAAGAACGGGCTGGGGCGAGTTGATTATCTGAACGGCGAAATCACGGTCTACACCGAGCGCAACAGCGGTCTGCTGGCGGATTTTGTCAACAATCTGACCTTTGACAACACTACAGGGAATTTGTACGTGGCAACTTCTTCCGGAGTCTCGGTGGTCTTGTCAACAATAGGTCCGCCGACCGATAAAGTAGCCGAAGCCTACGCTTTTCCCAATCCCTATGTGATAACCTCGGCCGAGGACCTGCTCAATTTCAATTTCTCGGGCAACGCGCGCCTTCGGATTTTCACTGTTGCCGGCGAACTTGTGGCGGAGACGGCCGAGCCGGTGTGGGACGGCCGCAACGATTCAGGCGAACCCGTGGCCTCGGGGGTATACTTGTTCGTGCTCACCGACGAACTAGGCAACGTAGGCCGCGGAAAATTCCTGCTGGTGCGCAAGTGACACACGTGCGCAGACTTCTGACCGAAGAGCTGCCGTCCCACGCGGCGGTCTGGCTGCAACGCCGGACGCTTCTTGGTTCGCCGACGTTTGTGTCACTTTGGGAGACTATGGGTGGTCTCGCCGTGTACTGGGCCTGGTTCGAGCGTGAGAAGCTGATAGCCGTTCTACCGAGCGTGCAGTTTGGGACGGGCCGCCTGGCCAGGCTGCAGGCGATGCCCGACGGGCTTTATACCAGGGCGCACTTTCTTGAGGGAGCAGCCGACAAGGCGGCGATTGTCGGACAATTCGCTGCCTCGATTGCATCGCAGACGTTTAGCAAAGTATACATCCATGACTATTACGGTCAGTTAGGCACAGTCGCCGGCTATGAGCGGATAGAGTGTGAGACCAACCAAGTGGATATTGGATCGGGCAACTGGCTGCCGCCGGACAAGAAGCTCCAGTCTGAAATCCGCAAGGCTCTCCGCGAAGAAGTACCTGTGCGGGATTTCAGCCTGAACCGACATCTCGATCCGTTCCTCGACCTCATGTCCCGTACCGAAAAACGACATGGCCGGGTACCCCGGTACTCGGGCGAGTTCTACCGGGCGTTGGGGCGTCTCGCGATGACCGACATGCGCATTCGCTGGCTCGTGTGCGAGCAGGGCGACGAACTGGCGGCGTCACATATCTACTTTGTCGAGGGCGACATGCTGCTCAACTGGCAGGTGTACTTCGACAAGCGTTTCTCGTCACTGAAGCCGAACCAGCTGATTACGTATTCGCTCGCACGCGAGCTCGCCCTGCGCGGAGTCAGGATACTCAATCTTGGTGCGACACCCGTTGACGCCGAAAGTCTGACCGCCTATAAGATGAAATGGGGTGGAGATGTCTATCGGTATCCCTGCTGGCGGCGATACTCATGGCTGGGCCGCCTGCTATGACCGAGCGGCCATTGCGGGTATTGGTGCTCGCGGACAGCCGAGCCTTCCACACCGAACGATATGCCGCCGAACTGGAGCGCCAGGGCTGCGAAGTGCTGACGGCATCGCTCGAGTCCGGCGCCATGCCGCATCATGCCCTGCGTCGGCGCGGGCCGATCAAGGCGCTACACTATGCTCTGGGAGCGTCGGAGGTACGCGCATTGTTCAGGCGTTCTCGGCCGGATATTGTCAATCCGCACTTCGCCTCCGGCTACGGATTCCTGGCGGCGCTGGCCGACCGGCGGAGTTCGTTGCCGATCGTGCTGCAACTGTGGGGCTCCGACATTTTGATCGGGCCGCACAAGTCGGTATTTCACCGCCACAAGACCAAACTGGCGCTCGAATCGGCCGACTGCGTGTTGGCCGATTCGGACTTCATTCTGGAAGAGGCGAGCAAGATCGGCAAACTGCGTGATTCGAGAACGATTGCCTGGGGGATTGAACGGAATTACTTGGTATATCGACGTGCTAATATGAGCTTGTCGCGCCCGCTGAGGATACTGGCGCCGCGCCCGCATGAAGAGGTGTACAACAACATGTTCATCATTCGTGCATTGGCCGATCTGTGCAATTCCGGCGAAGTGACCTTGACTTTTCCTAACTTCGGGGGACTCCTGATGAGGTTTAAGGATGAGGCAGCGCATCGGGTCAGCCGGGGAGTGGCTTTTTACGAGAAGCTGCCGCGGCCGGAGTATCTCGAGTTCGTCGCGGGGCACGACGTATACCTTTCGGCTGCGATTTCTGATTCATCGCCGGCGTCTCTGCTCGAAGCCATGGGGCTGGGACTGATCCCTGTGATCGGCGATATCCCCGGCGTGCGCGAATGGGTGACGAAAGACTCCGGCTTTCTCTTTGACCTCTCGGACGTACAGAGTTTGTCGTCGGTGATTTCCCGTATTCTGACAGCGGACCAGGATTTTGAGAAAATGCGTCTCCGAAATGCCGAGATGATCGAACAAAGAGGTATCTTCGAGAACAACATCGCCGAGACGATTAACGTCTTCCGCGAAGTTATAGCGAGGCGCTCCGCATGAATCGGCGCGTGCTTCTGGTCTGCTACTATTTTCCGCCGCTCGGTCTGGGTGGAGTGGGGCGGCCACTGAACCTCTTCAAGTGCCTGCCGGCGCATGGTTGGAACTGTGATATCCTCACGGTGAAGCCGGTGCTCTATCGCGCCTATGAACCGGAGCTGCTTGACGGGCTCGATTTGTCTCGCATCCGTCGTTCATGTTCATGCGATCCCCAGCGGCTGCTTTATCTGCTGGGAAAACGGCAGGTGCGGGCGTCGACAATCAGCCGGTCCCGCCCGGTCAGCGAGCGGTTCTTCCCCGATTCGAAAGTCGGCTGGGCACGGCCCGCTGTTCGGCTCGGCCACAAACTCTGCCGCGCGAATCAGTATCACGCGATCATAAGCACGTCGCCGCCGGTTTCGTCGCATTTGATCGGGATGGAGCTTGCGCAAGGCGCTGATGTTCCGTGGATCGCCGATTTCAGAGATTTCTGGACGATCTACAAGGCGGACGAGGTCTTCCGCGATACTCGTCGCCGCCGCAGAGCCGAGCGGCTACTGGCCAGTATCAAACAACGGGCTGCCGCCTTAACCGCAGTGAATCCGTCAATAATCGAGTACCTCGGAGCGGGGGAGACGATTCCGAACGGATTTGATCTCTCGCACGCCGAGCACTGGATATCGCCGCCGTCGGGAGAGCAGTTCACTATTGGACTGATGGGACACCAGCACGATACGCGCGAGGTAGAACCGCTGCTGAAACTGCTTTCGCTCGCCGGGGCGCAGCTCCCCGACCCACCTCGCCGAATTCGCCTGCTTCAGGTGGGACAGATCGATCCGGCCTGGTTCCGCGGCTTGGTCGACAAATACGGCCTGGATATCGCGCTCGACCTGCGCGGACGCCTCAGCCGCGAGGAGACTATTCGCACCCTGGCCAAGGCTCACGTTTTATTTCTCGGCATCTCTGATGCCGATGGCCCCGGTTTCTTGCCGGGGAGAACCTTCGAGTTGATAGCGTCCGGTCGACCGCTGTTTATATATGCGCGACCCGATAGCGAGGTCGCCCGGGTGACTGCGCCTGTCGAGAATGTATGTCGCTTTCATAACGACTCGTTTGACACCGCTGCCGATATGTTGGTCGCAGAAGTGCGAAATGTCGTTAACGGTAACTACTGTTATAATCCCCTGTCATCCTATGCCATGCAATTTTCCGCTGACATGCTGGCGGAACGATTTGCACAGTTGTTGAATCGCCTGATATGACCGACCAGACACCAGAAATCTCTGCTATTGTCATCGTCTTTAACGGCCGTGCTTTTCTGCCCGACCTGATGCGCACGCTCACCGACAACCTTGCCTTTACATCGTATGAGTTACTTCTCGTTGACAATGGATCTAGTGACGGCTCGGTAGAGTTCATCAGGGAGAACTATCCGGGCGCACAGCTTGTGGAAAACAGCGCCAATCTGGGCTTCGCCCGCGCGGCAAATATCGGCCTGAACCGGGCGAGAGGTGCGTTCCTGTACATCCTGAATCAGGATCTTCGCTTCCCCCCGGGAGCCACCAGGGCCCTTCTTGAACGGCTGACGAGCGAACCCGCGCTCGGCATGATCGGGCCGGGGTATGTCTACTTTGACGGCCGCCCGCACAAATCGGCTCGCGCGCTACCAACGTATCGCCACGTCATCTACCGGGCTCTCCTGCTGGATCGGCTCTTTCCGCATCACCGGGAGTTCTCGCACTGGCGTATGGGCTGGTTCGACCACAAGGGCGAAATGTATGTCGACCAGCCGATGGGCGCCGTGATGCTGCTGCCGAGGACGGTGGTCGAGGAGGTAGGTTACCTGGACGAGTCGTTTCCCATTCTCTTTAACGATGTCGACTATTGCCATCGCCTGAAACTGGCGGGGTACCGGCTGCTTTATTATCCGAAGGCGACAGTCGAACATCATGTGGGCGCGTCGACCAGCCTGCGCCCCTACCGCATGAAGATCATCTCGCACACGTCGATGTACCGTTATCTCAGGAAGTACGCCAGGTGGTACGAATTCCCGCTTCTATGGCTG
This sequence comes from Candidatus Zixiibacteriota bacterium, assembly GCA_040752815.1. NCBI lineage: Bacteria > Pseudomonadati > Candidatus Zixiibacteriota > Candidatus Zixiibacteriota bacterium. The sequence goes on along the minus strand of JBFMGC010000004.1, from coordinate 45,815 downwards.
TGCGGGCTTTTGCTTATGGTCGGCCTCGGGATTTCGCTGGCGGTCGGCTTTGCGCGACGTCAGCTCACCGGACGAGGATCATCTTCCTGACCGCGGTGGCTGCTCCCGCCTGCAGACGATAGAAGTAGACACCGCTGGCGACCGGCCGCCCATCTGCTTCGGTTCCATCCCAGACGACAGTATGCCGGCCTGTTTCGAAGTTGCCCTCGGCGAGTGTCTTTACTACTTGGCCGAGCACGTTGTAGACGGTCAGGTGTACCGGGTCGGCACTGGGCAACTCGAACTCGATCATTGTGCTCGGGTTGAACGGGTTTGGATAGTTCTGATGAAGTGCAAATCGGGAGGGCAACCAACCGCCAGGGTCATCATGGACTCCGGTCACTAGCGACGGAATGAAGTCCTCCTGGGTGACACAGGCGCCGCTGACCAGTGCCGTCAGCCGATAGACGCTGGTGCTTTGCATCGGATAATCGACGACGGTGCGCCCTGCCGCGTCAGTGACATATTCCGCCAACTCTTCGCCCTCTTCGGTGAGTACCAGGCGACAGCCTACGGCGGGCGAACCGGTTTCTACCGCCACACCGAGCCCGGCCGGCTCGTCGGTGAAGCTGATGGTGGGTTTCTCCGGTCGCCGCGTATAAATCTTCAGGGCGGGATCGCCGAAGAAGTTCAGGCCGTAAACCAGGTCGCGATAATAGTACATGTTCGCTTTCGATGCGTACAGCGCTTCGACTGCGGTCCGTTCCGGGTGGGCAAAGAGCGAATCGAAAAACGCCGCCTGCAGAAGGTAGCTTGACCCAATCCACCCCCAGCGCGAATAGGCGACTACACCAACCGCGCCACCGCGGTCGACAATCAGCTCCTCGGCAACGCACGGAGCCGCCTGATTCAGCGGCGGCTGGTCCAGATCGAAACCACCGTTGTTGCAGGCAAGGGAATAATAGAAAGTGGGCCTTTCATTAGCCGAGAACATCGAAAGCGCTGCATGTCCGGAACCGCCGCTGTCGGCAAGCACGTAAGTCTTCGGCCATTCGTTGTAACCGGACGATTTGAGCACAAAGCCATCGCTCCGCCCATGCGCGATTACGTTGATTATCCCCATCCCGCTGCGGATGATCGGCGCCAGTTCGTTTGGGGCGAGGTTGGTGGGATTGGCGTCATCACCGGTGACCAACTCCACCGCTGAAGCGGTATCGATGACAAACCGGTCCGGAAAGGCGCTCGCGATTTCACCGTGTTGACCGCGGTCGCCGAAGTCGCGCATCTGATCCGACGAGAAAAACAGCGCCCGCTCGAGGTACTCGCGGTCGCCCGCGCCGGGATCGGTTTCGTATTGAATCAACTTCGCGATATAATTAGCAGCATCAACAGAACTGCTGACGGGCAGCCGGCCCACCAGAAGCTCCGGCACCAGGTCGGGAGAGTCGCCGTACTTCTCGCCCCAGACACCGTCGCCGTCGGCGTCCCATTCGCCGTTGACGTCGGCAAAGTAGAGATCGCAAACCTGGAGTTGATCGAGCGGTACCGGAGAGTACGCGGTCCCATGATACGCATGGCGCACCGGCAGAACCGTTTCGTCTCCGGCCAGAAGCACATACCGTCCGCCGGTCGAATGGAAATCTATCAACCGATTGCGCAGCTGCTCCGCGGCATCCCGCCCGAAATACCGCGAGCGGATGTTCTCAATCGTCTCGAGCGCCGCCCGGTATCCGGTTTCAATGCGGTAACCGATTAGCGGCTGCATGGCATCGGCGAGCGCAGAGGAGGTGACGATCAGATAGTCCGACTCTCCGGACATAGCGCTCGATAGGCCCTGGCTTCGAACGTCCTGCATAATCGTCCGGCGCGACACCATACTGTCTGGGGCTATGATTCGAGCGCCTATAGCGATATCGATCGCCCGATGAAACCATAGCCTCCCACTTGCATCCACCGTAACCGGGAATAACAGGACCTCGGCATAGAGACCGTCGGCACTCATTACGGTACCGAGCACCTCCATCGGTCGCGTTCCGATACCGTCGGCAGCATTGTGTGCGATTTCCATGGCGGTGTACTCATTCTCGGATGATGTGGTGTAGTCAAGACGATGATGATTCGCCAGTGAGATTCCCAGATCGACCGAATCGTCTCTGTCCATTCGTATTGAGGCGAACTCCTCGTGCGTGGCGAGAGGGATAAGACAGGAATGCGCGGGAAGAATCAATCCCGAGCCAACTGAAATCGTTTCATCCAGCGGATAACTTACCACAGTGACGTCCCCCTGTGAAACGGTCACCCGGTTCACATCGAATTCCACGGAGCTGGCCGACACAGCAGCAGGCATGATTGCGCTAAGTGAGGCAGCAAGAACGCTGACTACTGTGTATGTCAAGCGGCCGAGTGGTTTCATACTGAATCCCCATTGGATATGCGCAATCCAGGTGCGACGGCGGTTTGGTTGACCCTCTATGTTCCTGAATTGCGCTAACGCATTGGTATGCAGGTCGTTACTGGGGCTGGTTCTATGTCGAACCAACTTGCCCGGTCATTCGGATCGAGCAAACTAGCCGGGAGTAACCCCATACTCGGCGGTTCCTTACCCCAGAAATCATCGAGTCGGTAGCGGAAGTGGGGAGTACTGTTATTATCTGAGTCCGTTGCGGTTGGGATCCGGAATAAAATCATCCCCCATTACTTCTTGTGTGATTTCAACTTAATGGCCGCAGATTCTTCAAAAAACTTCTTGACTCGGGTGGGTGAAAAGTGATTATTCAGGCAAGTTTTGGGCAGCTGTGGTATTAAGTGGAGGATCGCTTGACCGGGTTTTTCGGACGGTATTCAACGACGATTGATGAAAAAGGCCGATGCATTCTGCCGGCCAAGCTTCGTTCTGTCGTCGACGATTCCGGAAAGCCTCTGCTGGCTGGGGACATCTTCCTCACCAAAGGTCTCGAGGGTTGTCTGGCGGTATATCCTGCAGCGGAGTGGGACGCCATCCAGGTACGGATGTCATCGCTCGAGTTTACCGATCCTGCGTACCGCTCATTCAGTCGCCGTTTTTATTCCTTTGCGGCGCCGGTCAACGCGGATAAGAATGGCCGCATTCTGATTCCGGCGCATCTGGTGGCCGAGGCCGACCTTCAGAAGGAACTCGCGGTGCTCGGTGTCAACCGCTGGATCGAGATCTGGAATCCGCAACTGCTCAAGTATTACATGGAGAAATTCGCCGGCAGTTACGAGGACGTGGCTGCCAGACTGTTTTCCGGAAATGGCGGGTCGGAGGCTTGAAGGCGGCCACCATCAGCCGGTGATGGCTGAGCGGGTGGCCGAGCTGCTGATTACAAATGCTAAAGGCGCGTACCTCGATCTGACCGCAGGAGGCGGAGGCCATCTACTTGCCCTGGCCGCCCACCTCGATCCGTCAGCCAGACTATACGGAGCCGATGTCGACCCGGAAGCGGTAGCACGCACCGAGCGGACCCTGCATGGGATTGTACAGTTTCAGGGCGTTATCCGCACTCCGTTCGGCGATATCGACCGGGCTGTCAGGAACCTGAAAGAGGACCGTTTCGATGGCATCCTGCTCGACCTGGGTATCTCGTCGTACCAGCTCGATGACCCTTCGCGGGGCATCTCATTCCGTTTCGACGGACCGCTGGACATGCGTTTCGATCCCGGCACTGGTGCCACGGCAGCGGACCTGGTCAACAGTCTCAAGCAGAGCGAACTCAAGAAGATACTGAAGGATTTTGGAGAAGAGCGGCTGGCAGCAAGGATTGCTGGAGCTATTGTCAGGGAAAGACAAAGAGGGATGATCCTCACCACCGCACAGCTCAAGGACATCGTTACATCGGTAGTCAGCCCCCCGCACCAGACCAAAGCCCTGGCTCGGGTATTCCAGGCTTTGCGTGTTGCGGTTAATCGGGAACTGGACCAATTGAGCCGTGTCCTGCCCGCCGCTCTCTCCTTATTGAAGTCATCCAGTCGACTGGCAGTAATCTCATACCACTCTCTCGAAGACCGAATCGTCAAGAGGTTCTTCCAGGAGCAGGGCAGAGGTGTTTGCACCTGTCCACCGCAGTTGTCTCGCTGTGAATGCGGCGCCGCACCGTCGCTCAAGATCATCACGCGCCGCCCGCTAACACCGTCCGAGACTGAAGTAGCGTCCAACCCGAGGGCGCGATCGGCCCGTCTCAGAGTCGCGGAGAAACTCGCGTGAAAGCGCGCTCGCTTCGCAAGTACAAAGAGACGGTCGAAATCCGATCCCTGCTTTTCAATCGCCTTCGTACCCACCGGTACTTCCCGATCGCGGTCATGGCCCTTTTGATTACCGGCGCTGCCTGCATTCATGTCTGGCAGCGGGTGGTGGTGCTGTCACTGGTAAAGGAAGTCGCCGCCCTGGAGAAGGAAAACCGGGGCCTGGTGGACGACGCCCACAAGATTCAGACCGAGATCGCGGCGCTCTCGATGGCTACCCGCATAGAGCGGTTTGCGTCCGATACCCTCGGTCTCCAACGGCCGTCCCCGAACGGGCTGTATACGATGACGCCTGTCGATATAGAGATGGCGGAGTCGCAGGACGCTTTTGCGGCGCTGGTCTCATCGATCAGGCGGATGGCCGATTACCTCCCCGAACGAACCGAGGCCCGTGCCGCCGCCCAGGAGCTGGAGCCGATTAAGTTCGACACTGTGGCATACGAGGGGGCAGGGGAATGAACCGCACCCGCATGGAACGGATCCGGCTCGGTCTGATGCTGGTTGCCGTGATGCTGTTCCTTGGGGTCGCAATCGCGCGACTGGCGCAGTTCCAGATTGTCGATGCGGAGCAATACAAGTCGATTGTAGAGAAGCAGTCCACCGGGCGGGTACCGATCCCGGCCGAGCGGGGAATGATCTATGATCGTTATGGCCGGGTGGTGGCCAAGAATGTCAGCCGCCAGGCGCTCTACGCGCACCCGCAATCCAGGAAAGATCTGTCCGATGCAGCGGCCTATCTCGAAAAGATCTTCCGCCTTCGATCCGGAGACGCCGTTCGCAAATACAAACTCGAGGTAAACAAATTCCGGTGGATTGATCGGAGGCTCGATGAGCGGTTGGCGCAGCGAATCGAAAAGGAAGCTCCACCGGGGCTCTATCTTCGTGCGGATCTTGCCCGTCAATACCCGTACGCGCTGGTCGGACGGCAAATCCTGGGCTACACCAATATCGATAACGAGGGTCTCTCCGGATTCGAGCTGTTGCGCGATTCACTTTTGTCCGGAACCAGCGGCTACGCCGATTTCAACCGCGACGGCAGGCGTGAGACCTATACGATCCGCGAGCAAGCGCTGGTCAAACCGATCGCCGGGCAGTCGGTGGTGCTGACTGTCGACTGGCAGCTCCAGGAAATTGTCGAACAGGAGCTGGCAGCGGCGGTGGATTCGTTCCACGCCACACTGGGGATGGCCGCCTTTCTCGATTGTCGCACCGGCGAAATACTCGCCATGGCGCATTTTGACCCGGCCGAGAAAGATCCGGAGCACCCGACCAAGCTGTATCCGATTTCGGATCAGTTCGAACCGGGATCAGCGTACAAACCATTTACGGCGGCGGCGCTGCTCGATGCCGGCGTTATCAATTTCTATCAGACCACGTACTGCGAGAATGGCCTGTGGCGTGTTGGTCGGCGCACCCTCGCCGACGACAAGAAGCACGGCTGGCTGAACTTCCGCCAGATTATTGAACTTTCAAGCAATATAGGCCTGGGCAAGTCCGCGCAACTGGTTGAAGGTCCCGCGCTAATCGATACTTACCGCCGGTTCGGGTTCGGCAGTCGCACTGGCCTCAGTTTCCCCGGTGAGACGAGAGGTTCGCTGCGTCCTCCCCAGGTTTGGTCCGATTACAATGTGGCTGCTTTGGCGATGGGGCACTCTGTGGCCACCACATGCCTGCAGATGGCCAACGCCATGGCCGCAATTGCCAACGGCGGACAGTTGCTCGAACCGAAACTGGTGTTGGGATATGTCGACGACGATGGTTATGTGAGTCGTGTCGGCGAACCCAAAGTCGTAAATCATCCCCTGAACGCCGTGTCCGCGGATACTCTCCGTGCTTTCCTGCGCGGTGTTGTTGAAAACGGTACCGGCAAACCGGTCAATTCCGAGTTCGTGAACATAGCCGGCAAGACCGGCACTGCGGAGCTGCCCAATCTCGAACAGGGCGGCTATCACAAGAATCGTTTCATGGCGAGCTTCTGCGGTTTCTTCCCGGCCGAGGCGCCGATCGTGGCGGGCATTGTTGCCCTAAAGGACCCGCGCCCCATGACATACGGCGGATACACCGCAGGGAAAGCGTTTCGGCATATCGCCGAACGGTACACCGTCTCGCATCCCGATCAGTTTGCCGCCACCGAACGAGTCTGCGGCCAGCGGAAAGAACCGGTAATGCTCACGGTCGAAGTGCCGGACTTTGTCGGGCGCGATATCTATCAGGCGCGGATGCTCGCGGAACAGCGCGGGGTCAATCTTCGATCTGACAGCCTTAGCGGTGTAGTGGTCTGGCAGTACCCGGCGCCCGACCGCGCAATCCTTGTCACCGATGAGGTGGTGGTCGCGGTTGTGCCGGCCGGTAGGACGCGGCCAACCATGATCGACCTTCGGGGAGAGAGCATCCGGAGGGCATCGGCTTTTCTCGACTTTGCCGGTATCACTTATACGATAGTCGGCTCCGGCCGTGTGACCGAGCAATCGGTCCCGCCGGGCGAGCCGATCACCGACACCTTGAACTGCCGGCTCGTGTGTGAGCCAAGCTGATGTCGGAGGATGCCATCAAACTCGCGCAGCTGATAGCCGATGTCCCGGGCGCAAAACTTCTCGGCGATGAAGCGGTCGAGATCGCCCAGATCGAATACGACTCGCGGCTGATCAAGGCGGGTTCGCTCTTTTTCGCGGTCAAGGGGTTCAAGCGCGACGGCTACGATTTTGTGAAGGACGCCCAAGAGCGCGGAGCGGTTGCGGTGATGGGCGAGCGCGAAAGCTGCAGCGAAATCGCCAACCACATTCAGGTGCCGGACCTTCGCCAGGCGATGGCGACTACAGCCGCGGCTTTCTACGGATATCCCGGAATGAAGATCAAAGCGTGCGGCGTGACGGGCACCAACGGCAAGACGACAACCTGCTTCATGATATGGAACATGATGCTGGCACGCAACAAGACCGCCGGTCTCATCTGTTCGCTGGTGTACGACACCGGGAAAGATAAGTTCGTCGCCGAGCGCACCACGCCCGAATCGCTCGACATCCAGCGGCTGCTCTTCCTGATGAAGCGGAACCGCTGTGTTAATGTCGTCATGGAGGTTTCGTCGCACGCTCTCGTATTGAACCGTGTCGATCATGTCGACTTCCGAGTCGCGGTATACACCAACCTGACTCGCGATCACCTTGACTTCCACCAGACCATGGAAGCTTACACCGAGGCCAAGTATCGCCTGGTGCGCCGCCTCAGGGGAGAATTGAGCTACGCGGTGATTAATCTCGATGTGGATGAGTGGCGCCCGCTTTTCGGCGAGCTGCAATGCTCGCACATGACCTACGCGCTCCGAGACCGCAAGGCCGACATTCGCTGCGGCGATTATGAACTGAAACCGGATCAGACGATTTTCGATCTGGTTACCCCTATGGGCGCCCGAACAGTGACGCTGCAACTGCCCGGCCGGTTCAATCTTCAGAATGCGCTCGCGGCAGCCGGGGGCGGACTGGCCTCGGGCATCGACCTCGACAACGTGGTCGCCGGTCTTGAAGCCACAGTGCCGGTGCCCGGCCGTCTGAACACGGTCAACTGCGGCCAGCCGTTTGCCGTCTATGTAGATTACGCTCACACGCCGGATGCTATCAAACGGTTGTGTGAAACGGTGCGTGAGATAAACTCCGGTCGACTGTACCTGATGTTCGGCTGCGGCGGCGATCGCGACCGGGGCAAACGGCCCCTGATGGCCAGGGCGGCGGTGGAGAATGCGACTCATGTGGTGGTCACATCGGACAATCCCCGTTCTGAAGATCCGGAAGCGATAATAAAAGACATCACCGCCGGGCTGACGGAAACCAACTACGAGGTTATTGTGGATCGCCGGGCCGCTATCGAGACGATTCTAAGATTGGCCGGACCGAACGAGGCTGTTCTGCTGGCCGGCAAAGGCGCCGAGACCTATCAGGAAGTCAGGGGTGAGCGTCTCCCGTTTAGCGATACCGACGAGGCTGTCGCGGCGCTGGCCCGGATGGGCTTTGTCAAGTCAGGAGCGGTTGAGAAGAGGTGATTACGTTGGCCTTCGATAGACTCGCGACCATGACGGGCGGACGACTTCTCACCGCGGCATCTCACGATCGCAAATTCACCGGCGTATCTTCCGACAGCCGCACGATCGAGCCGGGCCAGTTGTTCTTTGCCATAAAGGGGGAAAAGCATGATGGCCATGAGCATATCGATCAGGCAGTCTCGCGCGGTGCGGCCGGCCTGATAGTGCGAAGAGGTTTCTTCGCGGACCGCGCGATGCCCGCAACCACGGCCGTTGTTGAAGTAGCTGATACACACGAGGCTATGCTGAAACTGGCCGCCGAGTATATGAAGACTCTGCCCGCCAAGCGAGTGGGCATCACCGGCTCCAACGGCAAGACCACCACCAAGGAATTCACCTATCGCCTGCTCAGCGCGGTGGAGGAGAATATCTACCGTTCGCCGGGGAATTTCAACAACCTGTACGGTATCCCGCTGGCCTTGTTTGCGATGCCAAACAATACGAGCATGGCTATCCTCGAAATGGGTATCTCGGTCCCCGGCGAGATGAACCGCCTGGCATCGCTCGTGCGGCCGCACCTGATGGCGGTCACGAATGTCGGGCCGACTCATCTGGAGTTCCTGGGTTCGGTTGAAGCGGTAGCTCGCGAGAAACTGAGGGCGGTCCACCACTGCGAACCGGGAGCGCCGCTGATTGTCAACGCCGATGATCCCGTGCTGATGGCCGAAGCGAGGCGCGTGCACAGCCGTCCCATAACTTTCGGGATTCTCAATGACGCCGATTTCCGCCCGCTTAAGATCCGCGAGACCAAATACGCGACCTATGTTGCCATAGACTATCAAGAGTTCCGCCTTCCGCTATTCGGCCAGTACCAGGTTTACAACCTGCTGTGCGCTTATGCCATTGCCCGGGTGATGGGAGCCTTTTTCGATGAAATCGATACGACAACTATTAAACTGACCACACCGTCTATGCGTGGCGAGGTAGTCGCGTCACAGGGTATCACATTTATCTCCGACTGTTACAACGCGAATCCCGAGTCGGTCAGTGCCGGGCTGAAGTCATTCCACCTGCGGCAGCACACAGGGCGCAAGGTCGTCGTCCTCGGCGACATGCTTGAGCTGGGCGAACCCACGGTAGAGTACCACCGCGACATCGGCAAGCAACTCGCCGATTACGATTTCGACCTGATCCTCGCGGTGGGGCCGATGTCGCGATACACGATCGAAAGCGCCCGGGGCTCTGGCGTTACGGCAGTGCGGCTTCGCTATTTCGATGACGCCCGCTCATGCGCGCTCGCCTCAGTGGAGCTGCTCAGACCGGGCGACCTGGTGTATCTGAAGGGCTCGCGCGGGATCGGCCTGGAAGCGGTGCTGAAGGAATTTGTCAAGAGCGAGGGGGACGCCTGATGTTCTATCTGCTTTTGTATCCACTGGCGCGGGAGATTTCCGGACTGAATTTGTTTCGGTATATCACCTTTCGCACTGCCGGCGCCACCGCGACCGCGATCTTCATCTGCCTGATCCTCGGGCCGTTCTTCATCCGGCAGTTGAAAAAATACCAGGTCGCCGAGCGCATTCGTGAGGAAGGCCCCGCCTCGCACAAGAAGAAAGAAGGCACGCCCACCATGGGCGGGCTGATCGTGCTTGCCGGTATTGTCATCCCCACTGTACTTTGGGCCGATCTCACCAACTACTACGTGCTGGCAGTTCTGTTCGTGACCGTCTGGCTGGGAGCTATCGGCTTCATGGACGACTATCTTAAAGCAATCAAACGCCAGCGGAGCGGTCTCGTCGCTCGAAAAAAGTTTGTCGGCCAGGTGATCCTCGGGCTGCTGTTTGGTCTCAGCTTGCTCTATATGGCGCCGGGGGATCCTTTCGACGGCACCACCGGTATTCCCTTTTTCAAGAACTATGTCCTCATGCTGGGTGTGTTTTATATCCCCTTTGTCATCCTGGTGATCACCGGCGCCTCGAACGCTGTGAACCTGACTGACGGACTCGACGGGTTGGCTATCGGTCTGTGTGGTCTCTGTTTCATTGCCTTTGGCGGGATTGCGTATATCACCGGCCGGCTTGATTATTCGCAGTATCTGCAGATCGACTACCTCCCCGGCACCGGCGAGCTGGCGGTGTATTGCGGAGCGGCGGTGGGTTCGGCCCTTGGATTTCTCTGGTTCAATTCGCACCCGGCCGAAGTGTTCATGGGCGATACCGGCTCACTGGCGCTCGGCGGAGCACTGGGGGCAATTGCGATACTCCTCAAGAAAGAACTACTGTTGATTATAGTCGGCGGCGTTTTTGTGGTGACCGCCCTCTCGGTCATAATTCAAATCTTGTCCTATCGCTACCGGGGCGGGAAGCGGGTCTTCAAGATGGCGCCGCTGCATCATCATTTCGAACTGATAGGCTGGCCGGAGTCAAAGGTCGTAGTGCGCTACTGGATAGTCGGCGCTCTCTGCGCCCTCCTCACTCTGGCGACATTGAAAATACGATGACGGTACAGGAACGCATACGCGGCCGCAAGGTCGGCATTGTCGGCATGGCACGCTCAGGCATGGCCGCCGCTAAATTAGTGCAGACACTCGGGGGTCGTCCCTTTGTATCCGACAGCGCTCCCCTGGAAAAAGTGAGCAGCCAGTGCGCTGAGCTCAAGAACCTGGGAATCCCGTTCGAGGTCGGCGGTCACACTGAGCGACTTCTTGCCTGTGACTATATTGTTGTCTCTCCGGGCGCGCTGCTGACAATACCGATACTCACCCAGGCGCGGGACACGGGCCTGCCGATTTTCTCTGAGCTCGAGATAGCCTCGTGGGTCTGCCCCGGCCGTATCATGGCTATCACCGGCGCCAACGGCAAGACGACTACCACCACCCTGCTGGGTGAGATTATGACTGCCGCCGGTTACGACACGCATGTATGCGGCAATATCGGTCGTCCGCTGGCCGACGTAGTCGGGCTGATGGGGCAGGATTCTATCGCGGTACTGGAAGTCTCGTCGTTCCAACTCGAGACGATTTCAGAGTTCAGGCCGAATGTGGCGGCGATCCTCAATCTCACGCCCGATCATATCGACCGCCACGGTAGCTTCGAAACCTATAAGCAGACCAAATACCGCATCACCGAGAACCAGACCGCCGACGATGTCTTGGTTCTGAACTTCGATGACGCCGAGTCGATGGCGGACAATCCTTCCAGTCAGGCGCGAAGGGCGTTGTTCTCGGCGGGCGACAACAAGTCGTGCGAATCATTCGTTGCCGACGGCTGGCTGTGTACCCGGCTGGGCGGCGAGGTCCGCCGCGTAATAGCCGCGCGGGATATCGCCATCAAGGGGCCGCACAACCTGCAGAATGCCAGCGCCTCGGTGACTATGGCGGCGCAGTTCGACGTAACTCCGGAGGTTATGGCGCGCGTGCTGGCCGGCTTCCCCGGCGTGGAGCATCGTCTCGAAAGAGCGGGCGTGGTGGCCGGGGTGACTTTCATCAACGACTCGAAAGCCACCAATGTGGACTCGGTGCGCTGGGCGCTAAGATCGGTCGAAACCCCGCTGTATCTGATCCTCGGCGGACGCGACAAAGGCGGCGAGTTCGAGTTGCTAGCAGAAACCGGGCGGGGCAAGATTCGCGGAATCGTGGCGATCGGCGAAGCCAGAGAAAAGATCTTCAACGCTCTCGGCAAGCTCGTCCCCACGCAGTTTGCGGATAATCTGGAAGAAGCTATACACAAGTGCTTCGAGATGGCCCACCCGGGGGAGACCGTGCTGCTCTCGCCCGGCTGCGCCAGTTTCGATCAGTTTGAAAATTATGAACACCGCGGTCGGGTGTTCAAGGACGTGGTATCACGGCTCAGAAATGGCAAGAGCACTAATGAAGCGGTGGCGCACTAAGGTAGCCATCGACGAACGCCTCCTGCTCGCCTACCTGCTGGTGCTGGCGACCGGGCTCATCATGGTTTACTCGGCGTCATCCATAATCGCCGAAAGCCGTTTCGGCTCGCATTGGCATTTCCTGCGCCTGCAGGTAGCGTGGGGGCTTCTGTCGATCCTGTGCATCTGGATAGTCAATAAGCTCGATCTTCAGAGAATGGCCGTCTACACCGTGCCGGCGCTATTCTTCACGATGCTGCTCCTGTGCCTGGTTTTTCTCATGCCGGCGCGCAACGGCTCGCACCGCTGGCTATTTCTTGGCCCGCTGACCCTGCAGCCATCGGAGGTGTTCAAGTTTCTCGTCATCTACTACCTGGCGTTCTCTCTGTCCAATCACAAACGAAACCTGGCCGACTGGCGGCAAGTCCTCTTTCCCTATGCACCGATAATCGGCGTCGGCATGTTGCTAATCGTCTTCGAGCCTGATCTCGGCGCGGTGGTGGTGCTGCTGCTGTCGGTGCTGGGGATGTTCTTTGTGGCCGGCGCCCGGCTCAAGCATCTCGCCCTGGCGATTCTGCCGCCCGCGGCACTCGGCAGCTTTATTGTCTTTGTCATCGGCTACAAGCGGGCGCGGGTGCTTGACTACCTTGCCGCGGTCTCCGATCCGCTTCAGGGAAGCTACCAGGTGAAGCAGGCGGTGCTTACATTTGGCAACGGCGGGTTGCTCGGCACGGGTCTGGGCGATGGCCGCCAGAAGCTCTTCTTCCTGCCGTACCCCCACACCGATTTCATTCTGGCGTCGATCGGCGAGGAACTTGGTTTCATTGGTTTGATGATTCTGCTGGGCGTGCTTTTTTACCTGCTCTGGCGCGGCTGCCGTATCGCCATGCAGCAGCCCGACCGCTTCGGCTTCCTGCTCGCTGCAGGCATGACCTGGTCATTGTTCGTGAACATCGCGATAAACATCGGTGTGGTTACATCTATACTGCCCGTCACTGGCAGGGCCTTACCGTTTCTCTCCTACGGAGGATCATCGCTCCTGGTATCCAGTGCGGCGATTGGGGTGCTGCTCAACCTGTCGCGGAGGGTCGTGAAGTGACCTCCGGACTGAAGTCAATCAGCCTCGTGTTCGCGGGTGGCGGCACCGGCGGACATTTGTTTCCGGCGTTGGCGATTGCCCAACGCGTCGGCGAGTTGGCAGGCGAAAGCTGCCAGAAGAAGATTGTCTTGGTCGGCACGGTGCGCGGAATCGAGTACCGGCTTCGCGAGTCGCTGTCACTTCCGCTCCAGTTGATAGACATACGCGGTATGGCCAGGCGGCTGGCGTTCAGCAACCTGGCGGTCCCGTTCCTGGTCGTGAAGTCATTGTGGCAGTCGCGCGCCCTGCTAAAAGCGCACCGCCCCGATCTTGTAGTTGGCACGGGAGGGTACGTCTGCTGGCCGGTTTTGCGGATGGCTGCCATGATGGGCATCACGACGGTACTGCAGGAGCAGAATTCCTATCCCGGCGTGGTCACCCGCCAGTTGGCCGGTTCGGCGGCGCGAATATATCTCGGTTTCGACGAGGCCCGCCAGTTCCTGCCCAACACAACGCCGATAGTCACTACCGGCAACCCGGTGCGAAAAAGTGTCCTGTCGGGCGATCGCCGCCAGGCGCTGGAGCACTTCAAGCTCGACCCTGCCCGCAGGACAGTTCTAGTGCTCGGTGGCTCACAGGGGGCGCGCTCAATTAACGCCGCCATATCAAAGAGCCTTTGGGCTGGTTCCCTTGAGCGGGGCTACCAATTGCTCTGGCAAACCGGCGAAAGGGAATTCAACCACGTCGCAGGCAGTCTCGGCAGCGCCGCTCAGGGCCACGTGCTCTTTCCGTTCGAGCAGCGCATGGATCTGGTATACGCGGCAGCCGATATGGTGATTGCTCGCTCCGGCGCGATCAGCCTGGCCGAAATCGAAGCGGGCGGCCTGCCTGCGCTGCTTATCCCCTATCCACATGCCGCAGGCGATCATCAGAGAATGAACGCGAAGGCAAGCGTTTCCCGGGGATTCGCCGAGGTGATCAATCCCGACGATCTCGACTCGATCGATCTTCTGGCTCAAATCGTGGCAATGGATCGCGATGGCCGCATTGAGCGAATGCGCCAGACTTTACGGCAGCACACGGTCGGCCGGAAGCCGGCGGTCGACGTGATCGCAGAGGACATTATCAGATTGGTGGTCAAAGCTCAGGAGGCGAGAGTTGATCGTTGAGCAGGGAACGCGTGAGCAAATCGTCAAATTCGTGAGTGGCAGGATGATGTTCGGCAGATTTAAGCGGCTTCACTTCGTGGGTATCGGCGGCGCCGGTATGTCCGGGATCGCAGAAATCCTGCACAACCTCGGCTATGCCGTGACCGGGTCAGACAGCACCCCAAGCGAGATCACCGAGTATCTTCAGAAGATCGGAATCGAGTGCCACGAAGGGCATCTCGAAGAGAACATCGGTAAGGCCGACGTGGTCGTAATCTCGTCCGCGATTGCCGCCGACAACCCCGAGGTGCTTGCGGCGCGACAGCAGGGAATCCCGGTCATCAAGCGCGCCGAGATGCTGGGCGAACTGATGCGCCTCAAGTTCTCGGTCGGTGTGGCCGGCACACACGGCAAGACGACGACTACTTCGATGGTCGGACGTATCCTGCAGGCCGCCGAGCTGTATCCGACTCTGGTGGTCGGGGGAGTTGTGGCTGAACTCGGCACGGGCGCATCGCTGGGCAAAGGCGACTATCTCGTGGCCGAAGTCGACGAATACGATCGCTCGATCTTTGCGATGTTCCCAAGCATGGCGGTCGTGCTCAATGTCGAGCCGGACCATCTCGACTGCTATCGCGATATGGACGATCTCCGCGACGCCTTCCTGCAGTACATCAACCGGGTACCCTTCTACGGCAGCGCCGTTGTTTCCGCGGATGACCCCAACATCCGCAGCCTCATGCCGCGTTTTACCCGGCCGTACGTGACTTTCGGATTATCCGAGGAGGCGGATTACCGGGCTGTCAATCTCAACCCTCGCAACGGGGGCACACGATTTTCGGTTTTTCGTCGGGATGAACTGCTGGGGGAAATCGTTCTGCATGTCCCCGGCAGACATAACGTCGCCAACGCGTTGGCGGCAGCCGCCGCGGCGAGCGAACTGGACGTTTCGTTCGCCACTATTGTTGAGGCCCTGGTTGGCTTTCGCGGTGTCGGGCGGCGCTTCGAGGTTATCGGCGAGGCCGGCGGCGTCCTCGTGATTGACGACTACGCCCATCATCCCACCGAACTGCGTGCCACGATCAATACCGCCCGTGAATCCTACCGGCGCCGTTTGATAGTCATCTTCCAGCCGCATCTGTATAGCCGGACTCGTGACTTTGTGAATGAATTCGCGGAGGTACTGGCCACCGCCGATCATTGCATCCTGACCGATATCTATCCGGCCCGCGAGCAGCCGATTCCCGGCGTCACGTCAGCACTCATCAAAGAACGCGCCGAAGCCAGAGGCGCTACGAACTTCAGTTATGTCGGAATCAAGGAAAACGCGCTCGACGAAATCGAGCGGCTGGCCCGTCCGGGCGATGTCGTCATGACTATAGGGGCCGGATCGATTACGCATATCAAGCGGCTCATTCTGGAAAGGCTGGCGACCCGGTGAAACCGCTTGCGAAAAGAACCCGGCTCATTCTCCTGGGCGTGATTGTCTTCGGGGCCGGGTTGAGTGCTGTCATTGAAATCAGCGGGTGGCAGACGCTCAACGCAGTGACACTTGACGGCGAACCGATCGAAAACCCACGCCGGAAACTCGGCCTGGATCCGGACGCCTCAGTCGTGAAGCAGCCGTTTAAGTCGGTCGCGAAGCTTCTCCTGTTGAACGAGCAAACCGCGCGGGTCGATATCGAAATCGACCTGCCGTCATCCATCAACATTCACACAAACCGTTTCACGCCGGTTTGTCTGGTGCTGGATCGCGCCGGCGGGCGTATGCTGGGGCTCAACTACGGCGGCCGCACCGTGCCGCTCCGAGAGGATTTTGGAGACTGGGAACATCCGATCATCACAGGTGCGAATGCGGGTAAGATATTCGAGCGGTGCGAGGACCCGCGTGTCGCCCTGATCGTACCACAGCTCAAAGAGCTTTCCGACGAAAACCGTCGGCTGTATCGGCTAATCGAAGAGGTGGATTTGAGTTCGCCCGCGCACGTGGAGATTTCCGTTTCCGGGTTGGCCTACCGCCTCAAGGTTACCGCCGAAGGATTCCTCGACCAAATAACCGGCTTCTTCGAATTCCTGGAGGGGTTCGAGTCGCCGATCGACTCCTCCCGCCTGGTCGACCTCCGCTTTGCCAATCTCATCGTGCAGACGACCCTGCCGGACACAGTGACGTCCAACGGCGATACCATGGTAGTCGCAGAGGAGCAGCATGGCCGCTGAGAGTATCGTCGCTGCCCTGGATATCGGGACCACCAAGGTCTTTTGCCTGGTGGGCGAGATGGATGCCGAAGGCGCGATCTACGTTACCGGCCATGGGGTGGCGCCCGCGGACGGTCTCAAGCGCGGTGTGGTTGTCGACATGGACAAAACGGTCAAGGCGATCGAAAAGGCCGTGGGCGATGCGCAGATGGTTTCCGGCGTCGAGATTGACCGCGTCTCGGTCGGCATCGCCGGCGAACATATTCGGTCGATTAACAGCCACGGCGTGGTGACGGTCAGTCGCTCGGACAACGAGATCACCGCCGCGGATGTGAAACGGGCGATCGATGCCGCCCGCACGGTGGCCCTGCCGGTTGACCGGGAAATAATCCACGTGGTGCCGCAGGCGTATTCTGTCGATGACCAGTCCGGTATTCAGGATCCGGTCGGCATGAACGGCGTGCGGCTCGAAGTCGAGGCGCACATCGTGACCGCCTCGGTAACCACCGCGCGCAATGTCTATCGCGCGCTGGAGCGCTGTCATCTGGGCGTCGATCATGTGGTGCTCGAAGCGCTGGCCTTGTCGCAGGTTCTGCTGAACGACACCAATCTGGAGGCCGGCTGCGTGCTGCTTGATATCGGTGGCGATATCACCAGCGTGTCGGTCTTTTTCGACGGCGCCATCCGGCATTCGTCGACCGTCTCCCTCGGCGGGCGCAATGTCGCCAACGACATAGCTATCGGCCTGCGCACGTCGGTTTCGCAGGCGGAAGAGTTGAAGATCGCCCACGGCGCAGCGCTCACGACACACGTGGACGCAACCGAAATGATTGAGGTGCCCGGTCCGGGAGGACGGGCGGCCAGGGAGATCTCCCGCAACGTGTTGGTATCGATTATCGAGCCGCGCATGGAGGAGATCTTCTCGCTGGTGGCGCGGGATCTCAGGCAGGTGGTCTCGCTCGACCGACTCGCATCGGGCATGATCCTCACCGGCGGCGGGGCAGCGCTGGCCGGTTGTACGGAATTAGCTGAGCAGATTTTCGATGTACCGGTACGGGTGGGTGAAGTCAGGGGATTTGCTCATGTGCCGGATGCTCTCAGCGGGCCGGCTTTCGCGGCTGGTTTCGGATTACTGATGTACGGATTCGCCAACGAGCCGAGCGCCGGTCGCCGCGGCAGCCGAATGCGCTCCTGGCTCAGTCGGCTGGAAGACTGGATAACGAGAAAAATGTAACGGGTAGATGGATCTTTAACTGAGTTCAGGAGGAACCATGTCAGAAAGAAGACACCAGTTCAACTTCGCCTCCGATTTTGTCGGCGTGGCGAACATCAAGGTGGTCGGAGTCGGCGGCGGCGGTGGCAACGCCATCAACCGCATGATCGCCTCCGACCTCCAGGGCGTCGAGTTCATTGCGGTCAACACCGACGCCCAGGCGCTCGAACAGAACCGGGCCGACAAGCGCATCCAGATCGGTCTGGGCGTCACCAACGGCCTCGGCGCGGGGGCCAATCCTGATATCGGACGGCTGGCCATGGAAGAAAGCCGCCGCGAGGTCGGCGACCAGATCGGCCGCCCCAACCTCGTTTTCATTACCGCCGGTATGGGCGGCGGCACCGGTACCGGCGCGGCTCCCATCGTGGCCGAAATCGCCAAGGAATCCGGCGCTCTCACGGTCGCGATCGTCACCACGCCGTTTCGCTTCGAAGGGCGCAAGCGGATTGACCGCGCCGACGAGGGCCTGGCCGAACTCAAGGCGCGAGTCGATACGCTGATTACCATCCCCAATGAACGGCTGCTGGAAATCGTCGACAAGAATACCACCCTGTCGGCCGCATTTGCCACCGCCGATGACGTCCTGCACCAGGCGACCAAAGGTATATCTGATCTGATCACGATACCGGGACTCATCAACTGCGACTTTGCCGATGTCCGCACGGTCATGCAGGAGATGGGCAATGCCCTTATGGGCACTGGCAGCGGCGAGGGCGAGGAGCGCGCTATCGACGCCGCCCAGCAGGCGATTTCATCGCCGCTGCTCGAATCAGTCTCGATCGCCGGAGCCAAAGGGGTGCTGATAAACATCACCGGCGGCGAAGACATGACCCTGCATGATGTCAACACCGCGACGTCGCTCATCTACGAGAAAGCGGGTGACAATGCCAATATCATTTTTGGCGCCGTGATCGATCCCGAGATGACCAACAAGATGCGGGTGACCGTAATAGCCACGGGTATCGGCAAGGACGAGCAGACCGCCCGGTCCCGAACCAAGGAAGAGCCGAAAGCCGTACCCATCGGATCGCAGCAGCCCAAAGTGATGTCACTGTTTCCGGAAGACGCCATACAGGCGATTCCTGTCCGCCGGGTGGTCAACGCCCGCGATGCGGTCGTGGCCGTCGGCGGAGTGCCAACGTATAACGAGGATCAACCCCGAATAGAGCCGGCAACGGCTGAGTCCTCTGATGGCGGAAACGGCAACGGTAATCGCTTCGGCCTGCGACCGCCCAGCCGGGTACCCATTTTCACCGAGGAGGATCGCACGATCCCAGCCTATATCAGGAGGCTCGAAGACAACTAGTCCCTGAGGGATAAGTCAAAGCACATACCTCCCGGCCTCGTGCCGGGAGACAAACATAGAGCGAGCAGCTCTATTGGTTCCTCCACCATGCCGCCGGTTAAACTACCCTGCCGGCGGCATTTATTTCATGGAACCCTGATCTAAAGCTGCCCGCAAAGGCAAAAAAAGCCGCCCCATAAGGGCGGCCGTAACTTATTCCATGCCACTGAATTACACGGCAGCTGGGCGGGGTTTCCGTCCCTGAACGTTCTTTACCACTTTGCCGCTTTTCAGGCACGACGCGCAGACAGTCACCCGCCGGGGCCGGCCGTTTACAATCGCACGCACCTGCTGCAAATTGGGCATGAATCGCCGCTTGGTCACGTTGTGAGCGTGAGAAACGTTATGTCCGAAGAGCGGCTTTTTCCCGCAGATTTCACAAGCCTTGGCCATGTAATCCTCAATTCGATAGTAGCTACAGCTCCCTATTTTACGTCGACTCGCAGAAAAGGCAAGGAATTTCTGGCCGCCGATTGAGAATTCTCAAAGTGCACCGGTAACGTATCGGGCCGATCCCGGACTGGTAATTTTCATTGAACTGTGCTAACTTGGCCCTTAGTTTCGGACCTTTCTAAGAGCAATGCCGACTTGAGGATCACCGATGCTGGACATGAAGTTAATCCGCGAGGCTCCCGACCTGGTTCGGACCGGTGCGGCCCACAAAAACGAGCAGTGTGATATCGACAGAATCCTCGCTCTCGACGAACGCCGACGCCAGATAATCCGTACGGTCGAGCGGCTCAAAGCCGAGCGCAACCAGGCCTCGGCCGATATCGCAATCAAGAAGAAAGCCGGGCAAAGCGCCGACGCAGCTATCGAGGCCACCCGCCGCCTGGGCGACGATATCAAAGTACAGGACGAAAACCTGCGCGAACTGGAAGCGGGCCTCCAGAAGCTCCTGCAATTGGTGCCGAACCTGCCCCACGAATCGGTACCGGTCGGCAAAGACAACGCCGCCAACAAGGTGGTGCGTGAATGGGGCGCGAAACTGGAGCCGGCTTTCAAGGTCCTGCCGCACTGGGAAGTCGGCGAGAAGCTGGGCATACTGGATTTGGCCGCAGGCGCGGCTGTTGCCGGATCGGGCTTTTATGTTCTCCGCGGAATGGGCGCTCGGCTGCAGCGGGCGTTGATCAGCTATATGCTTGACCTGCACACTGCCGCCGGGTTTGTCGAAGTCTCCACGCCGTATATCGTAAACGCCGACACCATGTACGGTACCGGACAGTTGCCCAAACTGGCCGACGACATGTACCGGATCGAGTCTGATGACCTCTGGCTGATCCCCACTGCCGAAGTACCAGTGACGAATCTGTACAAACAACGGATCAT
This sequence comes from Candidatus Zixiibacteriota bacterium, assembly GCA_040752815.1. NCBI lineage: Bacteria > Pseudomonadati > Candidatus Zixiibacteriota > Candidatus Zixiibacteriota bacterium. The sequence goes on along the minus strand of JBFMGC010000004.1, from coordinate 25,331 downwards.
CACCGACGAAGAACTCCCGGTGTACATGGTGGCCCATTCCCCCTGTTTCCGTAGAGAAGCCGGCGCCGCCGGTAAAGATACCCGGGGGATGATCCGGGTGCACCAGTTTGACAAGGTCGAGCTGGTCAAGATCGTCCACCCGGAAAGATCGTACGACGAACTCGAATCCCTGGTGGCACAGTGTGAACAGGTTCTTCGCAGCCTGAACATCCACTACCGGGTGGTCATGCTGGCTACTGGAGACCTGTCATTTGCTTCAGCCAAGACCTACGATCTCGAGCTCTGGGCCGCCGGCGTGGAGCGGTATCTCGAGATTTCGTCGATTTCTAACTTTGAGTCGTTCCAGGCCCGACGCATGAATCTTCGCTACCGCAATGTTGACAAGAAACTTGACTTCCCCCACACGCTCAACGGCTCCGGTCTGGCCCTGGCACGGCTCATTCCCGCGATATTGGAAAATTACCAGAACCCGGACGGCAGCGTGACTATTCCCGAGGTGCTCCGAAAGTACATGGGCGGGGCGGATAGAATCGGCTGATGGCCATGATAAAAAAAACGCGTGGGGGTCTGGCCGATCTGTATATCGGGCGATCGACTTTTTTTAAGATATTTCTGGTAACCGGCGTGGTGGTTATCTCGGGCGCGTTCATCTGGTACACTTTTCAGGTTATAGAACGCCTGCAGATCGATACGCGTGACCAGGTCGATAAATATGTTCATTTATGGCAATGGGCGGTGACGTCGCCGAGTTCGGAAGACGCTCTGCCGTTCATTTTTGATGAAATCATCGTCAAGGCAAGATTTCCGGTGGTGGTACTCGACAGTAACAGAGAACCGGTGTCCTGGCGCAATATTCCGGGTATCCCTTCCGACGACACCAGCCGAAGATCGCTTGAGCGCGTAAAGGAAGAAGCGGAGGCCATGTACCGCCACAATGGTGAGTACCCGCTCAATTTCGGCGAAAACAACATCAACTACTTCCTCTATGGCGACTCCGAAATAATCAAGCAGTTGCGAGTGATGCCGTTTGTCGCTATCGGCATAGTGCTGGCTTTTGTAACCGTAGCGGTAATCGGTTTCCAGAATATCCGGCGCTCCGAAGAACGGTACATCTGGGTCGGCATGGCTAAGGAGACGGCTCATCAGTTGGGTACGCCGTTGTCGTCGCTCATGGGCTGGCTGGAAGTAATCAGCCCCGAAAACCGGCAGGACTTGGATCGCGAAGGACAAGTACAGCTCGTCGACAATACTGTCCAGAATATGCGAATGGATGTTATCCGACTCCAGCGGGTCGCCACCCGGTTCAGTCAGATTGGCTCAATACCGGAAGTGAAAGAATGTGATCTCAACTCCCTGGTAACCGACTGCGTGCAATATTATCGCGCCCGGTTGCCGTTCGAAGGACAGGGCACACAGATAGTTGTCACTCCGGGCAACATCCCGCCGGTGCGGCTAAATCCGGAGCTGTTTTCGTGGGTGCTGGAGAATCTGGTCAAGAACAGCCTGCAGGCGGTCGATCCGAAATCGGGCCGCGTGAGTATAAGCACCAGTATCAACCCTGATCGCACACAGGTTATGCTTGAAATCGCTGACAACGGCCACGGCATACCGCCGGGATCGGCCCGAAAGATATTCCGTCCCGGTTTTACCACAAAAAAGCGCGGCTGGGGCATGGGACTGACTCTGGTTAAGCGGATTGTCGAAGAGTACCACGTGGGCCGGATCACCCTGGTGCGATCTCAGCCCGGCGAAACCGTTTTCCAAGTCACGCTCCCCATATCCGGCGGACTCTGAGAAGAACCCGATGCCAACCACTACCGACAAGAAGAGAATTCTCTGGATCGATGATGAGATCGATTCGCTGCGCTCGCATTTTGTCTTCCTTGAAGGCAAGGGATTTGAATTAGTCGGGGCAATGTCCGGGGACGACGGTATCGCGGAAGTCCAGCGCCAGAACTTCGATTTGGTGCTGCTGGACGAAATGATGCCGGGCAAGGATGGCTTGACCACGCTCGAGGAAATCAAGGCGCTCAAGCCGCACCTCCCGGTGGTCATGGTGACCAAGTCGGAAGAAGAAACGCTCATGGACGAGGCGATCGGGCAGAAGATCGATGACTACCTGGTCAAGCCGGTGGTGCCGTCGCAGATTTTGATGGTGATAAAACGGCTGCTCGATTCCCGCCGAATTATCGGCTCGTCATCCATGCGGCGATATATCACCGAAATCAATCGCTTCAGTCAGCGTCTGTACGGCGCCATGTCGCCCGAGGACTGGCAGGACGCCGCCCGTATTTTGGCGGAGTGGAATCTCGAACTCGACGAAAGCACGGACTCCGGTTTGCAGGAGACCCACGATGGCACGCTGCGCGAGTGGAATACCGAGTTCACCAAGTACATCCTGAGAACCTACCCTGACTGGCTCCGAGGCAAGAGCCGCCCGATGCTCTCGCCGGACATTACCGGCAAGTATGTCGTGCCGCCGCTCAAGCAGGGCCGGCCGGTCGTCTATATCGTAGTAGACTGCATGCGCCTGGATCAGTGGATGCTGGTCGAGCCGATGGTTGCCGAGTTCTACGATATCCAGCGGCACTACTACTATGCAATACTCCCGAGTGCCACTCCGTTCGCGCGCAACGCCCTGTTCAGCGGCATGTTTCCGGACGACATCCACCGTGCCTACCCCGATACGTACGGCGAGGACGAAGGCTCGCTCAACAAGTACGAGGACCGTCTGCTCATGGAGAACCTGGCGCGCCATGGCGTTCGGCTCGAGAAATCGCTCAAGTTCATCAAGATAAATGATAACAGCCAGGGGGATGAAATCCTCCGGCGAGCATCGGATTACTTCGATAGCCGATTGGTGACCTTTGTTTTCAATTTCCTTGATATTCTCGTGCACGGGCGATCATCAAACGTGATCCTGAAGGAAATCGCCGGCTCCGAGGCCGCTTTCCGCATGTTGATGCGAACCTGGTTCACTCATTCGCCCCTGTTCGGTTTGCTTAAAGCTTTTGCCGGCCGAGGTTTTACAGTCGTCGTAACCTCTGATCACGGTTCGGTGCTGTGCCGTCGCGGTACCATGGCCCACGGGCGGCGGACTACATCGACCAATTTGCGTTACAAATACGGCGATAACCTGAAGGCCGATCCAAAAGAGGCGTTGGTTATCAAGAAGCCGCAGGAGTGGCGCCTGCCGGCTTTCACTCTCGGCACCACGTTCCTGATCGCCAGGGAAGATTTCTATTTCGTCTACCCCAACAACTATAACGAAATGGTTCGCCGCTTCCAGAATTCGTTCCAGCATGGCGGCATTTCGCTTGAAGAAATGATCGTGCCGGTAGCGGTGCTCAATCCCAGGTAGCCGCGTGAAGGTGCTCAAAGTCATCTCGCATTCCGAGGATGAAACTGTCGCCCTGGGAAGACGCCTGGCGGCGTCGTTTGACAGCGGCGATGTCATCATCCTTAGGGGAGAGCTCGGCTCAGGCAAAACAACTTTCGTGCGGGCGCTGGTTGCGGCGCGGGGCATAGATGAGCGTCTCGTCACCTCACCGTCGTACACTTTCGTCAACGAGTACCCCGGTGACCCGCCGATCTATCATCTTGATCTGTACCGGATGGGGGATGTCTCGGAGTTGACCGAGATCGGCTGGGATGACTTTCTCAGCCGCGACGGGATTGTCATAGTAGAGTGGGGCGAACGGGCCGATTATCGTCTGCCGTCGCGTTACTATCTGGCCGAGTTTTCGATCATTGACGAGGAGCAGCGGCAAATCAGCTTTTCGCTGGTGCAGTCATGAATGCGATGAGTTTCGAAAACGTTCTGGCGGTCGATACGGCCACGATGCGGCTCAACCTGGCCCTCCTCCATCACGGAGACAGGTCGGTGCAATCGAGTGAATCAGTGGCCCGCACCCACGGACAGATTATCATGAAGAAGATCGATGAGCTCTTCCAGTCGTCAGGGGTAGCCGTCGGAGAACTTCAGGGCATTGTGGTTTCGCTTGGGCCGGGATCCTTTACCGGGTTAAGAATTGGTCTTGCCGCAGCCAAGGGCATAGCAGTAGCGGGGGAGATTGCGATAGTCGGAGTCACCATGTTTGAACTAGTCGGTGCGCGCCTGCGTCACGAAGAAAGACCAACCTATGTGGTGATTCCATCGCGCAAGGATGAATTGTATCTCGGGACTTACGGACACGAGGACAACGCCGAGCCAATTGTCACGATAGTCTCCGAGGCGGAACTGTCAGCGAAGATCGGGGATTACGTTGTGTATACCGTTGGATGTGGCGCTGAGGCGTTTTTGTCGGATCACCTCCAGCAGGCTGCCCGTCGGTTCAACTACGACGCCATGGATTTGCTTCGAGTCGGTCTTAATAAACTGCAGGCGAGGCAGCACGCCGATCTGGCCGCGCTCGAACCGGTATATTATCAGAAGGCGATTGCGGAAATCAGGTTTGATCGCCGCCGCGGGGAGGTCTGAAATGGAGCTGGTCATCAGGCCAATGCACAAGGCCGATTTGAAAAGGGTCATGTCGCTGGAGAGTAACGCTTTCTCGGATCCCTGGCCGCTGGAAGCGTTCAGGGAGCACATAAACGACCCCGAGGCCGGTGCGCTGGTCGCCGAGCGCGAGGGCGAGATTGTCGCCTATGCCTGCTATCAGCTTGAGAACCATAAGCTTCACCTTACCAACCTGGCCGTGGACCCGACGCTCCGGAGAAAATCAATTGCCAAGCAGGTTCTCGCCCATATCTTAGATCTCGCCCGGGATCGGGAATGCGAGCTGGTTTACCTTGAGGTGAGAATCTCAAACGAAGCAGCTCGTTGCTTTTATGAGGCTTCTGCCTTTCGCACTGTCGATCGGTGGGTTCGTTATTACCGGAGCCCGGTCGAGGACGCCCTGATAATGATGCGCTGGATCAACGTGGCCGCCAGCGATCGGTGAAAAATGGAGTGGTTTAGAAAAGATAAATCGGGGGTGGAGGCCCAGGAAAAACGCAACATACCGGAAGGGTTGTGGCATAAGTGCGAATCCTGCGGCGAGATCATATACAGCAAGAAACTGGAGCAGGGCTTCTGGGTCTGCCCCGCCTGTAATTTTCATTTTCGCATTTCCTGCCGGCGATATATCGCGCTGCTCCTGGACGACGGCGCTCTCGATGAGTATGACAACCACCTTGAATCGGCCGACCCGCTCGAGTTTGTCGATTCCAAGCCGTATCCCGAGCGCATTAAGGCCGCCACTCATGCGGCCGGTCCGACCGAAGGACTGATCGCCGGGATCGGCAGTATCGGCGGCAAGACAGTTTCGTTCGCCATCATGGACTTTGCCTATATCGGCGGCTCGATGGGTTCGGTGATCGGCGAGAAGGTCGCCCGGGCGATTGAGCGGGCCATCGAACGGCAGCTTCCGCTGATTATCGTCTCCTGCTCCGGCGGAGCCCGCATGCAGGAGGGAGTGCTCTCGCTGATGCAGATGGCCAAAACCTCCGGGCTTCTGGCCGTGCTGGCGGACCGGCAGATTCCGTTCATCTCGGTGGTGACCAATCCGACCACCGGCGGTGTGATGGCCTCGTTCGCCGCGCTAGGTGATGTCATCATCGCCGAACCAAAAGCGCTCCTCGGATTTGCCGGCCCCCGTGTCATCAAGCAAACGATCGGCCAGGATCTGCCCGAAGGGTTTCAATCGTCCGAGTTTCAGCTGGAAAAGGGCTTTGTCGACGCGGTAGTTGACCGCAAGGACCTCCGCCCCACGATTATCAGCCTGCTGGAGTACATGTGGAGAAAGTGAGACGCCACACCTATCGGCAGGCCGAGCGGTTCATTCTCTCGCGCGAGTTCTTCGGCATGAAACTCGGGCTGGAGAATATTACGGATTACCTCGAAGAACGTGGCAACCCCCAGCGTAAGTACCTGACCGTGCATCTGGCCGGTACCAACGGCAAGGGTTCATGTTCAGCCATGCTGGCTGAGATCTTTCGCCGGGCCGGTTACCGAACCGGGCTGTTTACCTCGCCGCATCTCGTTGACTTTCGCGAGCGGATAAGGGTCGACGGAAGTCTGATTAAGAAGCAGGCGGTAGCACGCTACGTCGATAGTCATCGCACCGCGCTGGTAAAAAAAAACTCTCCTTCTTTGAACTAGTCACGGCGCTGGCGTTCGACTATTTCGCCCGCCAGGCGGTTGATGTAGCCGTCATCGAGACCGGACTTGGCGGACGACTCGATGCCACTAACGTTCTCAAACCGGCGCTGACAATCATCACCGACATCAACTACGATCACGTCGAGATCCTGGGGCCGACTCTCGAGGCGATCGCCGGCGAGAAGGCGGGTATAATCAAACCGGGCGTCCCAAATGTAATCGGCTTGCTGCCGCGGGAAGCACGGCGCGTAGTAGCAGCCGCTTGCCGTGAGCGCGGCTCGGAGCTAGTGACCCTCAGGCACGGTGACTTCTCCGCGGATATGAAGCAGCTTACGCTGAGCTTCCATTCGGATGATTCGCGGTTCGAGAATCTGACGCCCGCGCTCAGAGGTCCGCACCAGTTGCGCAACACGGCGGTTGTATTGAAAGCGGTCGAAGTTTTGAGACGGCAGGGAATATCGCTGTCGGGCCGCGCGATCAAACGTGGCGTGGAGCATACCGTTTGGGCCGGGCGGTTCCAAATCGTTCGGGAAGGCGCCCGATCGCCGGTTGTGGTGCTCGATGTCTGCCACAATCCGGGTGGGGCGGCAGCGTTTGTCGACACTTTCAAGCGGGTCTTTCCCGGCCGAAAAGCATCGATCATCGCTGGTTTCGTGAAGCGGAAAGCCCATCAGGAGATGATCGACCATCTGGCCAGGGTCGCCGACAGCTTCCGGCTCGTTCCGCTCAAAACGGGGCGAAGTGTCGACACCAGGGAACTGGTGAGCGCTCTTGACTGGCACGGAGTGCCCGTCAAGAGGTTTAGCCGCTTCGAAATGGCCTATGATCGACTCTTGGAGAATGCCGATCCAAGTGATATCATAGCCATTATAGGTTCGCATTATCTGGTAGGCGAATACCTGAGCAAATACGGAAGACAATAATGGCCCGAACCAGGGACAGCCATCTCAAGGGAAAGCGAAGCGCGTCAATCCCACGGGCAACTCGCCCCTCGCCGCTCAAAAAGCGCCCGCCCGAACCGGAGAAATCCGCAGAGGCCCGCTTGGAGGAGTTATCGCGGACCAATCGTCAGCTCAAGCGCAAGATCTTCGATCTCTACACGATATTCGAAATCAGCCGCAATTTCAACGCGGTGCTGGATTACAAAACTCTTCTCGAGTCGTTCATCTTCACCTGCCTGGGACAGGTGGGCGCGCTTCGGGCCGCCCTTTTTCTGAAAGAGAGCGCCGATTCCCGCGAGTTCCGGCTGGCCAAAGCGAAGGGGTCCGGAGCCATGCCGCCTGCCGGAAGCGGCTTCCAGGATGACACCCGGCTCATACGGTATCTCAGTCGACTGAACCGACCGACACCGGTGGTGGATCTCTCGCCTGACCTAACCACGGTGAGGGAGAGAGAGGTGCTTGGCTTCTTCAAAGGCGGTATGTTGGTCCCGCTCATTTACAAAACCCGCCTGGCCGGGCTGTTTCTGCTGGCCGACAAGATCGCCGAGAAGGCGTTTACACAGGACGAAATAGAGTTTATTTCGTCGCTGGGAAACCAGATTTCTGTCGCTATTGAAAACGCCCGCCTCTATGAAGGGGAGAAGGCAGCCAATGAACAACTCTGGGAGGCGCAGAGTCAGCTCATGCAGGCGGAGCGGCTGGCTACGCTCGGCGAGATGTCGGCCAAAATCGCCCATGAGGTCAACAACCCGCTCGGTATTATCAAGAACTACCTGTTGCTGCTGCAGCGTTCCGGCGGCGAGCCGGACAAACAGAAGCACTATGTCGAGGTAGTCAGCCAGGAGATCGATCGGATTGCCAGAATCGTCGAGGAGCTGCGGCGGTTTCACCGGCCGTCGCGGGTCGAATTCGCCGTCGTGGACCTCCGAGAGATTCTCGACGGAACCCTGGCGCTGTCCTCGCGCCAGCTTTCGATTTCCCGAATCGACATACAGAGAAAACTGTCGTCCGAGCCGCTGTTTGTGAAAGGGAGCGCCGACCACCTCCGACAAGTCTTTCTGAACCTGATCTTGAATGCGCGCGACGCCATGAAACAGGATGGACGACTCACGGTGGAACTCAACCGCCGCGGCAACGAGGCACACGTTCGCTTCGCCGACACCGGCCCCGGCATCCCACCGGAAGTCATCCCGCGCATTTTCGAGCCGTTCTTCACGACCAAGGGTGATGACGGCTCCGGCCTGGGACTGTCCATTTGTCAGAGTATCATCAAAAGCCACAAGGGGTCGATAATCTATACGAATGCAGACCACGGGGGCTGTTTCGATATACACCTTCCGTTGGTGGCCAAGCCGTAACGCCATGACCAAACCCGCTGCCCGGATATTCATAGTCGACGACGAACTCCGTTTGTGCGAGTCACTCTCGGCGCTGCTACAGGGAGACGGACGCGAAGTCCTCGCCTTTCAGCAGGCGCCCGATGCCGCCAAGGCGATCCGTGACCAGAAAGTCGATCTCGTCATCTCGGATATCAAAATGCCCGTTCTCGACGGTCTGGAGATTCTCCAGATAGTCAAGCAGGTCGATGAGGGCATCCCGGTCATCCTGCTGACCGGGTACGCGTCGATGGACAGCGCGCTGGAGGCCATCAGTCTGGGCGCTTACGATTACCTTCTCAAGCCGGTCGATTTTGATCGCCTGGAGCTGTCGGTAACCCGCGCCCTGGAGCGTCGCGAGTCCGAGCTCGCCCGCTTGCGATTGGTGGAAGAACTCCGCCTCTCCAATCTCATTCTCCAGCAGCGTGTGGGGGAACTCAACGCCCTCTACGAGGCGGGTAAGTCGATAGGTTCGCTGGCGAACCTCAATGACCTGCTGCGCCAGATCGTCATCCTGGCCTCGACTGTGACTGAGGCCAATGTCGGCTCGATTATGCTGGTGGACGAAACCGGTCAATACCTGACCATTGAGGCGGCTATCGGCCTTCACGACGACATCGTCCGCAAGACCAAGCTGCCCCTGGGGGCTTCTATCGCCGGATTCGTTGCTAAGTCCGGCGAGCCGCTTATTGTCGAGGATGTCGAGAAGGACAGTCGTTTTCAGAGGATAAACCGGGAACGGTACGGCGCGGCGTCGCTCCTCTGCGCGCCGCTGCGGATCAAGAACACCGTGCTCGGGGTCATAAACATGGCCAATAAAAACGGCGGCCAGGTGTTTACGAGTGACGATCTCCGCCTGCTGAGCAATTTCGCCTCGCAAGCTGCTGTGGCGGTAGATGACGCCTCCCAGTTTGAAAAGAACCGACGTCGGTTGGTAGAATACGAAGTGCTGCATCAGATCTCACGCGCTCTGCCCGGGATCGATTCGTGGGAAAACTTTCGCCAGGTGTTGATCGAGAAGCTCCGCCGGGCTTTCCCAGTCGACTATGCGATCTGGTTCGCCTGGGATAACGCTGCCCGGGCGCTTATACCGGCCGGCGCCCTGGGAAAGACCGATATACCGCTCACCGAAAGCGGCAAGATCGATCTCTCGAGAGTAAGTCGCGAGGCGGTCCTCATCACCGGGCTCAATCCCGATCAAGTGAATCTCGAAGATATAGCCGCGCTGAGTCAACTCGTCGGAGACCGGATCCGGGGCAACAAACATTTTCCCCAGCCGGCCCACGCCTATATGGCGGTTCCCATCTTGCGTTCAGGCGAGCTGGCATTCGTGTTCTATCTCGGTGCCGACGACGAACGCGCTTATTCACCGGAGGATTTCACGCTAGCCCAGTTGGTCATTTCACAGGCATCCGTGCTGTTCGAAAAGGAAAAAGCGCTGCTCAACGCCACCCGCCTCATGACCATGGGGAACATGATCTCTGAGATTTCGCACGATCTGCGGCGCCCTCTCACGACTATCAAAGGCGAGCTGCAGATACTCCGCCAGCGCTGGCCGGATATCACCGAGAAGTCGGATTTCTTCAAGATGGCGGAGGAAGAAATCCACCGCATGAACGACCTTGTCAAGGAACTGGTCAATTTTTCCAATCCCAATCGTTATGAAACCGCCAAGCTCGACCTGCGCCATATAGTTCAGCGAGCCTCCGAGCTTGTCGGGCCTGACCTGAGGAAGAATCGGATTGAGTACTCAACCGATTTTTCCGATGGCAACTGGGAGATCATCGCCAATAAGAACCAGGTGATGGAGGTCTTTCTCAACCTGTTCATTAACGCGGTTGACGCCATGCGCGACGGCGGCAAGTTGACTGTGACCGGACGGATCGAGCGACCCCCCCACCGCCATGAAGACTACCTCGGCATCCACGTCTCGGACACCGGCTGTGGTATCAAGAAAGAGCACTTGTCCCGAGTGTTTGATCGCTACTTCACAACTAAAGAGACTGGTACCGGCCTCGGACTGGCCGTGGTGGAGCGGGTCATCTCCGCACACAGCGGCACGCTGCATCTGAGCTCCGTCGAAGGCAAGGGGACCACGGTCTCTGTGTATTTCCCATATAAACCTTGATTCTATTGCAGGTTATTGCGACTTTTCGGCAACGGCGGTAGATTCTGACTTAAATTGCAGGATTTGTTGCCGATAAGTAACTTCGAGAGGGCGACAACTATGCCTCGCGAAAAAGCCAAGATCAAAGTGCTGGTTATCGACGACGATCCCAAGATCGCCTGGATTCTTTCCGAAGGGCTGTCTACGAGTTTCGAGTTTGTGTCGGCTACCGACGGAATCCAGGGCATTCAAATGGTCTCCACGGAGAAACCGGACCTGATTCTGCTGGATATCAAGATGCCCGGCATGACCGGCCTGGAGGTCCTGGAGAAGCTGAACAAGATGGAGAACCGGCCCGAGGTAGTTATGATCTCCGGTCATGGAGGCACCAAGTATGTGGTCGACTCCATGCGGCTTGGGGCGGCCGAGTTTATCGACAAGCCGTTCGACGTCCGTGAAGTGGAGATTCACCTGAACGGTGTGATGGAGCGGGTGAAACTTCGGGAGGAGGTTTCCGCTCTGAAGAAAGAGCTGGAAGCGCGCAGCGACTACTCAACATTTGTCGGCGATTCCGAACCGATGGCCCGCGTGAAGGGAATAATCGATCAGGTGGCCGACTCGGAGTTGACTGTGCTTATACGAGGTGAGTCCGGTACCGGTAAGGAGATCGTGGCTCGTTCTCTGCACCAGTTGTCCTCGCGTCGGGATCAGCCGTTTGTCAAAGTGAACTGTGCCGCCATTCCCCGTGACTTACTTGAGGCGGAGCTTTTCGGGTACGAGAAAGGCGCCTTTACGGGCGCGCACAAAACCAAGCAGGGTCGGTTTGAATCAGCTAACAAGGGGACCATATTCCTCGACGAAATCGGCGATATGCCGCTGGAACTGCAGTCAAAACTGCTTCAAGTACTCGAGCAGCAGGAGTTCGTGCGGGTCGGCGGAATCAACAACATCCGGGTGGATGTCCGAATCATCTGCGCCACTAACCGCAATCTTGAGCATGCCATATCCAGCCGGGAATTTCGTGACGATCTGTTTTACCGCCTCAATGAAATCACGTTGTTCCTGCCGCCCTTGCGGGATCGAAAAGAAGATATACCGCTGCTCTTGACTCACTTCCTGGCCAAGTACAACAAGCTCTACAGCAAGGAGTACCAGGCACTGACGCCCGAAACGGTCGCCCGGCTGATGGCCTTCCACTGGCCCGGCAACGTCCGCCAGCTCGAGAATATGGTCAAGCAGGTGGTGGTGCGCTCCGACGAGCAGATAATCACGGAGCTTATCGCCGCTGCCGCGCACATGGCACGCCCCGAGGATCCCCGGCCGCCCTCGGAACCGGTGATCGCGCCCATACCGGCAGAGGGTGAGGCTGAAGTCGGTTATTCTCTGAAAGGGAGAGTCGGCAGAAAGGTCGCTGCCGAAGAGAAACGACTTATTGCCGAGGTCCTGACCAAGACCAACTGGAACCGCCGCAAGGCGGCCGAACTCCTGGACATAAGCTACCGGTCCCTGCTCTACAAGATCAAAGACTATAATCTCAACTCGACATCTTAGGGCCATCTTCGGTGGCCCACGCGCTTGAGAGTGGGATGGCGCACATTCCGCCGGGCAGGGTCGCCCAGCGGCACAATCAGAAAACTCCCATACATACCATCATGTCCCCCTGTGCAAGTTTTGAGCACCCCTCTGCACATGTCGAGGTGTCATGTGGATGTCACGACCAGATCATGATGTTGTCCACAGTGTCCTCTACGTGCATGACAAGCAGTTAGTGCGGCTAAAGCGTCGGGCGAGATCTCAGGTCGGAAACGTTTTCCCGCGTATCTCCTTATTAGGTAACTGGAACGATTATTGCTCACACTAACCAGATAGGTAGGTATGCCAGACGACGGCCCCGTTTGGTGGAGCAACGATTATGGAAGCACCGAGAACCACCATCGATACGCGGTGTCCCGGGACGTTCGCGGACAAAGTGGCGGTTGAACTCAATCGCGCTGAGCGGTACCGAGTATTTGTCTCCCTTACGATTATTGACCTGGGGCCGGCCCGAGAAATCGCCGCCGATCAAGCCGCGGAGGTCCTTGAGGACGTGACCAGCCGAGTTAAGGCGGCAGTCAGGGCGTGTGATCACGTCGACCTTCTGATGGGCCATTGTTTGGCTGTGTTGCAGCCGGAAACCCCTCGCCAGGGGGCGGAAATCGCCGCCAGGCGGCTAACTGAGATCGTCAAGGGCAGTCTCAAGGCTCGCTACGGTGACCAGGCCGATCGAGCGATCCCGGTCGAAATCGCGTCGTATCCCGACACCGCCGGCGCCCGGACTATGCAAGGCTTCCTTGAAGATATGGTAAAGAAAAGTCAAAACTAACCCCTTCTCTTTTTGATATACCTCTTCTCAACGAAACCGTCCGGTTCCCCCCGGACGGTTTTCATTTCTGCGGGATGCCCTGTCTGGCGGTCGGAGCGTCGGGCAGTACCAGAAGCTAATCGTAGGGGAGAACCTGAGCGGAGCAAGCGTCAGCGAGCGACAATTGTGGTTCTGCAAAACGCGCGCTTCCACCGGCTTGTGGCCCGAATTACCACCCCAGAATCTGCTCAAGATTCTTATTGATCCGCTCGATACGCTCTTCGTAGTCGCGTTTCTTGAGCTTCTCGCGGTCGATAACCTCGGCCGGCGCGTTGGCCAGGAAATCGGGGTTCGCGAGCTTCTTGGCGACCTTGACCTGTTGGTCCTTCAAATTGGTCAGTTCCTTGCTCAAGCGTGTCTTCTCCACCTCGATATCGATCAGTCCTTCCAGCGGGATGAAGATCTCCGCTCCTGAGATAACCGCTGAGGCTGAGAGCGGAGGCTTTTTGACCGTGGTTCCACAATGCAGATTCTCGACCCGGGCGAGCGAGCGAAAGTACTGTATGTGATCCTCAAGTAGTCGAGCGAAGGATTCGTTGTTCACGCGAACATACAAATCCGACCGCTTGCCCGGCGGCACGTTCAACTCCGATCGGGTCGAGCGAACCGCCACAACCACCTCCTGAATCTGCTTCAGGCTTTCCTCGAGACGATCGTCGACATGCCTGCCGTCGGAGCTCGGCCACGGGCCGAACACTAGCGTAGCGTCGCGCTCGCTCCTGCCGGCGGAAGCCACCAATTGACCGTAAATTTCCTCAGTGACAAACGGTATAAACGGGTGCAGCAGCCGCAGAATGCGGGCCAGAACATAGGTGGCTACGTTCAGCGAGTTTTCGCGGATCGGCTCACCCGGGCGATCCGGCTTAATCAGCTCGACATACCAGGAGCAGTAGTCCTCCCAGACGAAGTTGTACAGCGTCTTGGCGGCGCTGGAGAGGCGGAATTCGTCGAAGGATCGCTCCACCGACGCAATCGTCCGCTCCAGCCGCGAGAGGATCCAGCGGTCGAAAATGACCAGGTCGGATTCATCGAGCTTGTCTAACACCGGGGACCGACCCTCGAGGCGAAGCATGACAAAACGCGATACCTGGTAGAGCTTGTTGACAAAGTTGCGACCGCCCTCGAAAGTATTGCGGCTGATCCACGGGTCCTGGCCGTCGGGCGTGGCCAGCACCAGCGATATGCGAAGAGAGTCCGCGCCGTACTTATCAATAATCTCCACCGGGTCAATTCCGTTACCGAGCGACTTCGACATCTTGATCCCGTTGGCGTCGCGCACCGTCCCGTGAATATAGACATCGCTGAACGGGCACTTGCCCATGAACTCGAAACCGGCCATGACCATCCGCGCCACCCAGAGGAAGATGATTTCCGAGGCGGTAACGAGAACGCGGGTGGGATAGAATTTTCTCAGTTCCGGTGTTTTATCGGGCCAGCCGAACGTAGAAAACGGCCAGAGCCACGACGAAAACCAGGTATCGAGAACATCTTCGTCTTGGACCAGAGTAGCCGGGTCATAGCCGGGGCATTGTTCGGCCGCGGGTCGATCCACTGAGACAAACGCGGTGCCGTCCTCGGCGTACCAGACCGGGATGCGATGCCCCCACCAGAGTTGCCGGGAGATGCACCAATCGCGAATATTCTCCATCCAGTGGAGATAAGTCTTGGCCCAGTAGTCGGGGTGGAAGCGGAGTTCGCCCTTCTTGAGTACTTCCACAGCCGGGCTGGCCAGCTCGCGCATCTTGACAAACCACTGCAGCGAGAGATACGGCTCCACCACCGAATGGCAGCGATAGCAGGTCCCGGCCGAGAGCTCGTAATCCTCAGTCTTTTCCAGCAGCCCCTTGGCTTCGAGATCGGTCACTAGCGCCTTGCGGCCTTCGTAACGGTCCAACCCTTTGTACTTGCCCGCGTTCTCGTTGAGGGTGCCGTCGGTGTTTAGGATATTGATCTCCGGCAGATCGTGTCGCTTGCCGATTTCGAAGTCGTTAGGGTCGTGAGCGGGGGTCACTTTGACTACCCCGGTGCCGAACTCTGGGTCAACATAACTGTCGCTGACAATCGGTATCTCCCGCTCGAGGATAGGGAGAATAACGGTGCGGCCGACCAGCTTTTTGTAACGGCTGTCTTTTGGTGACACTGCCAGCGCCGTATCGCCCAGCATTGTCTCCGGGCGGGTCGTAGCAACGGTCAGGTACTCGTCCGAGCCTTTGATTTTGTATCGCACGTACCAGAGGTGGCTTTTGAAGGTCTCGTGTTCGACCTCGTCGTCGGACAGCGACGTCCGGCACGACGGGCACCAGTTCACGATACGGTGGCCGCGGTAGATCAGGCCTTTGTTGTAGAGGTGGATGAAGACCTCGCTGACGGCGCGCGAAAGGTTTTCGTCGAGGGTGAACCGGGTGCGCTCCCAGTCGCAGCTGCAGCCAATCCGCCGCAACTGGCTGAGGATAATGTCCTTATTGCGATAGGCCCAAGCGCGGGTGCGCTCGACAAACTTCTCGCGCCCGATTTCGCGGCGGGTCGTACCCTCTTTGGCCAGTTGCTTTTCGACAATCACCTGGGTTGCTATACCGGCGTGGTCGGTGCCCGGCAGCCACTCGCTCTCAAACCCCTCCATCCGATGTTTGCGTATCAGGATGTCCTGAATGGTGTTGTTCAGGGCGTGGCCGAGGTGGAGGACATCGGTGACATTGGGGGGTGGAATCACAATAGAATACGGCTTCTTCTTTGACTCCGAGGAGCCGTGGAAAAAGCGCGCCTCCACCCAATGCTGATAAATCCTATTCTCGATCTCAGCCGCCGAGTAGGCGGTTGATTTCTTTTCGCCGTTGTCAGTTACTGTCTTCATTTGGTCTCAGTTTCCGCCGGGACCGGCACAGAGTGGCACTTTGCGCCCGACTAAAGCTTTCCATTTAATCTGGGCAGCCTTAAGTTGTCAAGCACCGAAACCTCGGCAACAGAAAGCCGGTCAAACATTTAGTACAGGATATTATCGACAGCTATGGCCGATCTCAAAGCACAAGTGCTCGACCCCTCGCTCACTCCCTTTGAACGCCTGGTCAGGCTGATGGCGATTCTCCGCTCGCCCGACGGTTGCAACTGGGACCGGACGCAGACCCACCAATCGCTCCTGCCATACCTGATCGAGGAAGCCTACGAGGTAGTCGAGGCGGTGGAGGCCGGCGATTCCCCGGCCCTCAAAGAGGAGTTGGGGGACCTAATGCTTCAAGTCGTCTTCCATTCCCAGTTAGCCGCCGAAGCCGGGCACTTCACCATAGACGACACGCTTGACACGATTATACAGAAACTCCTGAACCGCCACCCCCACGTCTTCGGCGAACGGCGCGACCTGCGACCGTCAGCGGTTCGGGATCAATGGGAGAAGATCAAGACCAGTTCGGGCGAGAAGGAGAGCGTTCTGGCAGGTTTGCCTAAGACTATGCCGGCGTTGACCATGGCTTTTCGAATTGGCGAAAAGGCCGCCGGAGTCGGGTTCGACTGGAAGTCCTCCAGCGATGCACTTGACAAAGTTGCGGAGGAGGTCGCTGAAGTTCGGCGTGAGGCGGCCTCGACCCGACCCGACAGGCGGGAACACCTCAAGAATGAGATCGGCGATCTGCTTTTTGCCATGTCCTCGGTGGCGCGATTGGAGGGAATCGACCCGGAGGTGGCTCTCCGCGATGCTCTTAGCAAGTTTCGCCGACGGTTCGAGGTGATGGAAAAGCGGCTCACCGAGGGTGGGCGACGGTTTGAGGAGTACACCCTGGAGCAAATGGAGGCGGTTTGGCAGGACGTGAAGAGCGAATTGTAAGCCGTTGATTATCAGCGACTTACTCTGAGTGGGCGAGGGGCGAATAGGGGCCAGATAAAATCGATTTTTTTTCTTGCATCTTGTTGGCCCCCAACACAGATTTGGCGAACTTAAAGGGCTAGACAGCTAATCAGACCTGAATATAGATGCAAAGAGTATCTGTGGACATGGAAGTTCAAGGAGTGGACGGCTTTGCCGCCACCGGGAGGTTGCCTATGGTGTGAAGTTCTTGACGGTGCTGTCACTGTCACCTCGACAGGGCCTGGCTCTGACGAGGGCTTTTCACGCAATTGTTTTGAAGAACTAACATCCCAAGAGATGAGGAATACAGTATGAAGAAAACGCTAATTGCTTTCGTGGGACTGATAGTGCTGGTCAGTGCGAGCGCTTTCGCCACCGAAACCCGCACCCTGGTTATGGGGCAGAACTCGATGATCATGGTGGATGACTTTAACATGTTCATGTATCCCGGCCGGGTGAACAATTACCCGAACTTGCTGCTGGGGGAATTCAGCCAGGGTCCGAATTTCTACCAAACCGGTATCACCTGGCAATTCAATGACGAGAACCCCTGGGTATTGGGAACTTTCGTCTCCTATTACCCGGAATTCGGTGCCCATGATTATGACGGTCGTGATCTGTCGCAGTTCGGCCAGGCCTTCAGCACTTTCCCGAATCAGTGGCTATACAACTACCCCTGGTGGTGGTGGTACGACTTTGGATACGAGGACCGTGCCCCGGCTGCGGTCAATGAGCTGAGCGACTCATATCCGCGCCGCTTGCATCTCATCTACGGCCGCAAGCTGGGTGGTCAGAACTTCGGTTTCAGCGCGCAGGCAGTGAAGGCCAGCTGGAAGGCCGAAGATGATTCGACCCAGTATGTGCCGGTCAACACCGATGCCAAGCAGTCGTTCTATCAGTACACGCTGGGTTTTGGTCTCACCGAAGCCTCCACCGGCAAGTGGGACCTCGGCCTGAGCTTCATGTTCGGCGGCTGGACCAACGAAAATCCGGAAGGTGAGAAGTTCAATGAGCCGAGCGGCTACTACGATCTAATGGCTTCGGGCCGTTATTTCTGGGTGCGTAACCCGAAGGTCACGCTCGTTCCTCATGCGTCGTTCGGTATTGGCAAGCGGGGCGCCCAGAACTTCGGCGACCTGCCCGACACTACGCCCGACGATGACTTCAAAGTAGAATGGACTTCGACTGCCTTTGATCTCGGCTGCGGCATGAACTACACCCCGGGTGCCAATATGTTGGCCGTGGCAGATCTCGGCTTTTCCTACTGGAAAGTAAAGGGTGAGAGCACCGGCGGGACCGACATCGATCCTGAGTTCCTTGGTGAACACTCCGAGAGTTACTTCATCTTCCCGTACTTGAAGCTCGGCTTCGAAGGCGAAGTGTTCAACTGGATGGATGTCCGCGCCGGCGGTTACACCTACCTCTGGTCCTCGTCGTTCAAGATCGAGTCCGATTTCATGGTCGACCAGACCTACAACGAGCCGTCATCGGACACCTACCTTGGTCTCGGTTTCCACTGGGGCAGACTGTATCTTGACACCTATATGGATCCGGAGATCGTCCTCGACGGGTTCAACTTCATCTCCGGCAGCAACGATGCTGATGACCTGAACTTCCAGGTTTCGATGCTGTACGAGATGTTCTAAACTCGTTTAGTTTCTCGTGGCCGGCAGATGTCCTCATCTGCCGCCTCACATTGAGCATAAAGCCCGGTTCGATTTTCGAGCCGGGCTTTTTCTTGTGTGTGCGTAGAGTTCCCTCGATACGACCGGCAGGCCTCCGTGCCCGCCGCAACCGTAGGTCGGGACCCTCGTGCCTGTCCGCCGCGGCGGGGTCCTGACACACGCGAAGACGTCGGGATGACGAGCATCCCGACCTACGAGTCGAAAGCGGCAGGGGCGGAGCCCTGCCCGTCAAAAGTCTACCCCAGAAAATTCCCCATCAGCCGGTAGCTGAGGGCTTTCATCTGCTCGGCCTTGGCAGTGTACTCGGAGACGATCTGCTCCTTGGTCTTGCCTTCTTCGGTCAGTTCCGATTGGTATGCGTCGCACCAGAGCGGGACCTCATCGGCGCGAGGTTCGATATGGAACTGGATCGCCACCGCCTTCCCCTTGCGAAAGGCCTGGTTCCGGCAGGTTTTACCTGTGGCCAGTAGAGTAGCTCCGAATGGGATTTGAAAGGTGTCGCCGTGCCAGTGGAAGACCTCCAATTCCGGCGGCATACCGGCGAAGAGCGGGTCCTGCCGGCCTTCCTCGGTCAGGGTCGCTTTGTAGAGGCCGATTTCGCGCACCTCGTTGCGACGAACCTCGGCGCCCAGCACCCGCGCCAGGAACTGTCCGCCAAAACAGACGCCCAGAAAGGGGAGATCGTGTTTCACGGCGGAAGCCATAAAGGCGAAGAGCCGCATGAGATACTCGTACCGCAAATAGTCGCGCACCGAGAGCGGCGTGCCGAGTACGATAGCGGCTTCGAGTGAGGCAACCTCAGGCAGCGCCTCGCCCGCATAGGTGCGGACAACGTTGTAGGGGATCTTCTGCTCGGCGAGATAGTCGGCCAGATTGCCGGCCGATTCCGCTGCCCAGTTCTGAACGATACAAACCGGCTTCACGACCTAACCCACCAATTCCCTCACAAACTGAGGCAGGCTGAATGCGGCGCGATGGATCTCGGCGTTGTAGTAGCGAGTCGAGGGCTTGGTCTTATCGTACCGGGCCTGGTCGAAATCTCTTACCGGATCAATCCCCTTGCTGCAGAACGCAAAAGACCAGAAGGCGGACGGGTAGATCGGCATGAAGCAGGTGTACATACGCACAAGGGGGAAAATCTCCCGCAAGTTTCGGTACATCGCCCGTACCGTCTCCTGATTGTAATACGGCGATTCGGACTGCGCCACCATAATGCCGTTGTTGTTCAGGCGGTCGAACACGCTCTGGTGGAAGGATTTCTGAAACAGATCGGCGGCGGGGCCGACCGGGTCGGACAGGTCGAGCAGGATCAAATCGAATTTCTCAGACGTATCTTCAATAAACTTCTTCCCATCCTGATACACCACCCGGGCGCGGCGGTCCTCCAGGCCCACGGTCAGACGCGGGAAGTGCCGTTTCGAGACCTCGACCACCATCCTGTCAATCTCGCACATCGTGCAGCGTTTGACCTCGAGATGCTTCAGCACTTCGGTCAGCGCGCCGCAGTCGCCGCCGCCGATAATCAGCACTTCGTTCGGGGACGGATGACAGAATAGCGGCACGTGGGTGATCATTTCGTTGTAGGCGTTGTTGTCCCGGTCGCAGACCATGAGCGAGCCGTAGAGGACGAGAATCTTGCCGAAATCGTTGTTTTCAAGAATTTCGATTCGCTGAAACTCGGACCGGCACGACTCCACCACCCGGTTGACCTTCAGGGTCAGACCCGACGTATGATTGTGCAACTCGGAGTACCAGACATTCCACAGGTCCTCCATGCCTTCTTCGGTGATGTACTTCTCTCCGGCGGTGGGTTTCGTGTCCATATCTCTGCCTCAGTCGATTATCGCATATTCAGGACGTTTGAGCGAATTGAAATCGGAACCGGAGACAGCGCAGTAGGCGCCCGTCAGCGGGAAGACAATCATGTCGCCGATATTGTGCTCCGGGATCAGCAGGCCGTCGTACATGACATCGAACGAGTCGCAAGTCGGCCCGGCCAGCACGGATAGACGACCCTCACCGGACCGATTCGTAATCACCGGGTACTGGCAATGGTCATAGACGATACCCGAGAAGGTGGAGTAGAGGCCGTCGTCCAGATAGTACCAAATCTTGCCGTCGCGGACCGCCTTGCCGATCACACAACAGACTAAGGTCACCGGGCTGGCGGAGATGAATCGGCCCGGCTCACAGATGACTTTGATGTCCGGGCGGATCTGGGTTTCGAGCGCTTTGTTGATCGGCCGGCAGAACTGATCAATCGGCGGCACCGGCTCGACATAGGCGACCGGAAAGCCGCCGCCGATGTCCAGAAGGCGGATGTCGAAACCGGCCCGCTCCAGCGCCTTGATAAGGTCACCCGCGGCATTGATCGCGTTCACATAGTTTTCGGCGTGTATGCACTGCGAGCCGATATGAAAACATAGGCCGTAGACGTCATGCCCCGCCTTGCGGGTTTCCTCGGCCAGCGGCAGGACCTCGTCGACCGTACACCCGTACTTGTACTGGAGATCGACCACCGCCTTGACCGCGTTGACAACCCGAAAGCGAATGAGTATCCGCAGCCGGGTGGTCCGAAAGCGCCGCAGCTTGCGCACTTCGTCGATATTGTCGACCACGAATGTCCGCACCCCCGCGCTCACCGCCGTGTCGAATTCCCTCAGCGATTTGACCGGGTGCGAGTGAACCAGCGCCGACGGCTCGGCGCCGGCGCGCACCACCACCTCGATCTCACGCCCGGAGCAGACCTCGAACCGGCTGCCGGCCCGGTGGAGCTCGTCAAGAAAAACCGGATGATTATTCGATTTGACCGCGTAGTGGATCTCGGCGCGGGGGAGCGCCTCGGCAAGAGCCCGGTAGTTGCGGCTGATCTCCGAGCGGGAGAGCAGCATGAGCGGGGATTCGAGCCGCCCCCGCTTGAAAAGTCTGCGCACCAGGCCGGTGTCCACCCCCCGCAACACCTGTGATTCGGCGATTTCCTTGAATGAAAACGAACTTGTCACCTGTGTCCTCCCTTTAGCCGGCGGCGGTCTTTGCGGCCTTGAGCGCGGCCGGCTTGTGTTGGATGATTTCGTTGGCGCTCGACGGTATCCCACGGCTGATCTCAGTCACGCAGGCATTCGGACTGCCGAGCATTTCCTTGAGGTACTCGTTGGCCAGGTACGGGTCGACCGCCTGCCCGCAGGTGAAGAAATCGACCGCGGCATAGTTGTACTCCGGCCAGGTGTGAATAGACATATGCGACTCGGCAATCACCACGACGCCGGAGACACCCTGTGGCGCATAACGGTGGAAGACCGAGTTGACAATGGTCGCCCCGGAGCGGCGGACCGCCTCGAGCAGGCAGCGTTCCAAAAACGCGGCATCATTCAGCCGGCCCGGCGTGCAATCGACATACTCGGCGATCAAGTGACGTCCCAGAATTTTCATATCCGTTTCTCCTTCGATCTTACATCTGCGGCGGGGCCGTGACCCACAGCAGACGAACCATCGAGCGGCTCTTGTTCATTATCTGACTGGGCTGGTCGGCCTCGAAATAGAAGCAGTGATTGGCCCGCACCCGATAGTCTTTCTTGCCCAGCCGCAACGTAGCCTCACCCTTGAGCACATAGCCGAACTGCTCCCCGGGGTGAGGGTCAAATGCATCCAGACGTTCCCCCGGCTTGAGTTCCACCAGGATCGGATCCATCTCATTGTTGGTGGACCCAGGCACCAGAACCTCAAAGCGGCTGGCCCCCTTTCCCTCGACCGAAACCCGATCGCCCGGCGTAAACACCACCTCCGGCTCGGCCTTGTCGCTGAAGAACTCCTGCAGGCTGACACCCAGCGCGTCGAGAATGTCGGCCAGCGAATCGACCGAGATCGAACACTGGTCATTCTCAAGCTGGGAGATAAATCCCTTGGTCAGATTGGCGCGATCGGCCAGTTCGGTCTGAGTCAGGTCCGAGGCCAGTCGCAGGGTTTTGATTTTCTGTCCGAGCTTGAGCTCCACTATCCAATCCTGAAAAAGCGAGGTTTAATAAACACTACCTTTTTGTTTAATTAACGCGGCCCATTATATGCGGTTCGGGGGGAATGTCAAGAAGTTTTTGCGCGACGGCGGAGATTTTTTCCGGCGGGCGGGTGGCTGGACGGGATTGTCGGTCGACTCGGCCGAACGGTCCCGCAGGACGCGTTTCGAACATTGACCTTTGAGGCGAAAAACCCGATAGCGTTTCTCTTCACGTAGGCGTTGTTTTGATCCTACCCAAAAGCTTGCAGGTCGAAATCTGTCCCGGTGCGCCGCAGGCGTGCGGTGCGGTTTCGACACCTTCATACTGTCTCTGGGGCCGCGGGGGTCCAAACGCCCGGCGCGGGGTGTAGGCGCCTGGCCCGCCGCGGAGGGCCCACATCTGCTTGCGAATGGCAGCACCCAACGCGACGGCGTTTCCCATCCCACCCGCAGGCGGGTGGGACGCCGGGGTCAGCGGGTGGGCCACTTTGCCCAAACGTCGCCCGCGACGGCCCCGTATATCTGTTGACACTCCTCGTAAACACAGGTATTTTGCATTCGCCACCATCAATGCATAAAAACATTCCTGAGCAGGAGGATATCGCATGAGAAAACTAGTGGCAGTGATCAGCCTCCTGATTCTGACCGGGGTGCCGTCGGCTATGGCGCAGGACGGCCCCAAACTGGGTGTGGGCGCATTCGCCGGACTCAGCTTTCCGTTGGTGCAGGACGATCAGGGTCAGGGAATCGAGTATGGATTCAAGGGCCGTCTTGGTCTTGGATCCATCATCGTAGTGGAACCGTATGTGTCGTTTGTGAAGTGGGGCGAGCCGGACCCGATTGAGGGCGTTGACCTGGGTATCGATGGCTCCAAAGTGACTGCGTTCGGCATCGATGCCTCGCTGGGCAACTCACCGGGGATCACCGGTATCTCGCCGTATTTCGTGATCGGATTCGGATCCTACAAGGTGAAAAACGACGATACCGGGTACGACCAGTCCAAACTCGGATTTTCCGGCGGCCTTGGTCTGGGTATCGGCTTGTCGCCGAGTTTGGCGCTCGACTTCCGCGGGAAGCTGATTGTGGCTCCCCAGGAGGAAGGCGGCTCGAAAAAGGCGGTCGACGTTGTCGGCGGCCTCAACTTTAGCTTCGGTGGCCAATAGAAAGGAGGCATGACCATGAAAAAGTATCTCAAGAATAGCGTGCTGGTCAGCGCGATTACTCTGGTCGGCCTCGTTGTCGCCGGCTGCCTGGTATCAGGGACGTTCGTAATCGTGGAGGATGTCGAATTCGACTTTACGGCCAATACCGGCTTTTACTGGTACCCGGTCGATCTGCGTGGGAATTCCGATTGGGAAGACCATAAAGATGACATCGACGATATCGATGCGGTGGGATTCGAATTCAAGATCAAAAACACCTCCCTCGAAACCTGTGAACTGAACGCATGGTTCGTAGCTGCGGAGGGTGAGGCCAACCAAGCTGGACCGCCGCCGTCGACTCCCGGAGCGGCGGGTCAGACTAAGGTCATCGATGGTTTGGTGGTAGCGGCAGGGGCTACTCGTACAGTCACGTATGCTGAATCCCTTGGTCACATCAGCAATCTGCCAGCGTTCAAGGCGATCGTGAAGAGCGGTCGGTTTGATTACTACGGCACAAGCTGCGGCAACACCGGCGATTCATTGTTTGTGGTGACCGACGGCAAGATCATCGTGACCGTTTCGGCCAGCGGGTCCTAAGAATCTGTATCGATAGATTGTCGAAAGCCGGCGCATCCCAGCGTCGGCTTTTCTCTGTGAGTCTGTCTGCTCCGCCCACGCACAAAAACGGGTCACGGCGCGCAGGCTGCGCGCAGATAGTGCGCCGGCTATCCCCATATCAGACAAGGGATCAATGGTTCTAAGCGCGTCGAAACAGCCGCGCCGTCGCAGTAACTGCGCGTAGCGGTCGTGTCATAGGCGGTCACAATTATGTCATGGAGTTTATATGTCAATGTTTGCCAAGCGCTTGCGGCCGTGTCCCGGGGCCTGTCGTCCCCTTGGCATGAGAATTGACTATACTCTAAGTGCAGTTAGTTACTCTTAAATATACGCAGTATGGCGGTGAAGGGTATTTAAGAGATGGGGTTGAGGAGTTCTTTGTGAGGGAGAACTCCTTTACCGACTGAGAGAGGCGGCCAGGGCAGGCCGCCTCTCTTTTTTGTCTCATTTCGCCAGGAATTTGAACGAGCGCGTCTCATCGGTGTTGTTCCGTGTTATCCGTCTGGGGACGGGCTAGGCTCGTTAGTCCTTGACTTGTGAATGCAAATCAGTAGATTTTGCGCCCTCGGAGTTTTGGTCAGAATGGCGGTGTAGCTCAGCTGGTTAGAGCAGCGGAATCATAATCCGCGTGTCCGGGGTTCGAGTCCCTGCACCGCTATGTGACATTAGGGATATGGGAGTAAGCAGCCCATTGAAGGGGCGCAAGTTCCCATTGAGTTTGAATATAACGCGATCGTTAGCCTCTTCCTGTGATACGGTTAGTTTATCCGGGAAGAAGTTCTTTATTGCCTGCCGCAGTTGTCCCGAATCGACGATCGGTTTGGTGAGCAGCCCGCGTAGGTCGGACAACATAGACGCAACCAAGTCAGTTGTAGTAACTGGCAGCCGAGTGGTTGATTGAGAGCCTCTGGAAAGACTGTCCGCAACCGTCCTCAATTCGTCTTCAAGTTCAACTATTCGGCGGCTGATTGTCCGAGAAACGTCGCCTTCCTCGACAAGGCTGACAAGATTGCTGAGCCGCCGCTCCATATCCTGTTTTCGCTCCGCTAGGTGCTGTGACCGTGTCTTATCGTCGGCCACACGGTCCTCAATC